>JBFXIQ010000133.1:0-2526 GCA_050175815.1 Synergistaceae bacterium | reverse complement strand
ATGAAAGCGAGGTCACACGTTTGAAGAAAACCTCTAAAAATGTTGGGATGTATATAATACTGATCGTTCTTGTAGTCAGTCTGGTGAATGTATTTTTGACGCCGGATGCGAACAAGTCCGGTCAGGGTGCTGAGGTACTTCCTTATAGCCAGTTTTTGAACGAAGTAAACGCGGGTAATGTTGCCAAGGTAAAGATAGACCACGAGCAGCTCAAAGGAACATTGAAATCCGGCAGGGAGTTTACAACTTATATCCTTGATCCGGGAACACTGCCCAGTGAGATCGCCCAGAAGGGCGTTGAGGTCGAGGTCGTTCCTCCTCCAAAGAACTCATGGCTGGCGTCCCTGCTTGCTTCCCTGCTTCCCACACTGCTCCTGATAGGTGTATGGATATACTTCATATACAACATGCAGGGCGGGGGGAACAAAGTCATGGGCTTTGCAAAGAGCAAGGCCAAACTTTTTATGGACAACAGGCCCAAGGTCACGTTTAAAGATGTTGCCGGATGCGATGAGTCCAAGGAAGAGCTTGAAGAGGTCGTCCACTTCCTCAGGGATCCCTCAAAGTTCACGAGGCTTGGGGCAAAGGTACCCCGCGGCGTACTGCTTCTGGGTGCACCCGGAACGGGCAAGACCCTTTTGTCAAGGGCTGTGGCGGGAGAGGCTAATGTCCCCTTCTTCAGCATAAGCGGATCTGACTTCGTCGAAATGTTTGTCGGTGTAGGAGCCGCGCGCGTTAGGGACCTTTTTGAGCAGGCCCGCAAGAACCAGCCATGCATAATATTCATAGACGAAATAGACGCTGTAGGACGTCATCGCGGTGCAGGGCTCGGAGGCGGACATGATGAGCGTGAACAGACGCTCAACCAGCTTCTTGTGGAGATGGACGGTTTTGAGGCAGGAACAGGCATCATCCTGCTTGCCGCTACAAACAGGCCCGACATACTTGACCCGGCGTTGCTCCGTCCCGGGCGTTTTGACAGGCAGATAGTCGTTGACAGGCCGGACGTAAACGGAAGGCGCGACATTCTGAAGGTGCATTTGAAAGACAAGAAGGTCAGCAAGAAAGTTGACCTTGATGTCATTGCCCGCAGGACCCCCGGTTTTGTCGGTGCAGATATAGCAAACCTTGTAAACGAGGCAGCTTTGCTTGCAGGTCGGAGAGGCAAGTCCAGCCTCGGAATGGCAGAGTTTGAAGAGGCCATCGACAGAGTAATGGCAGGTCCTGAGCGAAAGAGCAGAGTAATAAGCAAGAAAGAGCGCGAGATCATCGCATACCACGAAGCCGGACACGCGCTGGTCGCAAGCAAGATAGACGGCAGCGATCCGGTACATAAGATATCAATAATACCGCGCGGCCACATGGCGCTTGGATATACACTGCAGCTGCCGGAAGAGGACAGGTTCCTGATATCGAAGAAGGAGCTTTCGGACAGGATAACGATATTGCTGAGCGGTCGGGTAACTGAGCAGCTCAAGTTCGGAGATGTAACCACAGGAGCCTCTAATGACCTTGAAAGGTCTACGCAGATCGCAAGGCAGATGGTTACGCAGTTTGGAATGAGCGACAGACTTGGGCTGGTAACGCTTGGCAGAAAACAGCATGAGGTCTTCCTTGGCAGGGATATCATGGAGGACAGGAACTACAGCGAAGAGATCGCATACGCCATAGATCAGGAAGTCCGCAGCATAATAGATGAGTGCTACACTACTGCAAAGAACATCCTTACAGAACATAATGACCGACTTGAGGAGATAACAGCACTGCTTCTTGAGAAGGAAGTCCTTGAGGGCGATGAGCTGGACGAACTTCTTGGATACCCGAAGAAAGAGCACCCCGTGTCAACTGCAGGAGCTGAGGATGAAGGATCCGAAGACGAAGCTTATTCCGAAGATGACGGCTCAGAAGCGGAAGAGGAAGAAGTTAAAAAGAAGCAGCAGAAAGACGAGATCTCTGAAGAACAGGATGATGATGAAGATCCTGACGAAGAGGAAGAATAAAACATAATATAAAATAGGAGCCGCGAGGCTCCTTTTTTTATCGGATATCTTATCGCCGCAGAGTCGTAATATTTCCACAATCAAAGGAATATATGCTATAATGCCCATCGTCACGGGATGTAGCGCAGCCTGGTTAGCGCACCTGCTTTGGGAGCAGGGGGTCGTCGGTTCGAATCCGACTATCCCGACCATTAAAAACAAAAGCTCAGCGAAAATTTTTCGCTGAGCTTTTTTTTGAAGCAATAGTGAAACTGCCGAAAAAACGTCGGCGTGAAGCGATGGTGAAACGGTTGTAGGGGCAGGAAGAGATAGTCGTCGCCGGGGAATTTGTGGCGTGGATCGTGCCACGGAGAATTCGCCTTTACAGTGGTGAAGCTGCCGGAAAACCGTCGGCGTGAAACTATAGTGAAGCGGTAGTGAAACGGTTGTAGGGGCAGGAAGAGATAGTCGCCGCTGGAGAAATTGCTTGCTTCGCATCCAGGAGGGGCGGCTGAGCGATGGCTGAGCGTGGCTGAGCAATAGCTTA
>JBFXIQ010000132.1:0-2531 GCA_050175815.1 Synergistaceae bacterium | reverse complement strand
AGCCGTTGGTTGCAGGAGAACTCGGCGCTTTGTGAACTAACCGGTGTTGATCCTTCGGCCATCACCAAGGATAAGCTTTACCAGATGGCTCACCGGCTTTATGATGAGAAGGATGGCCTGGAACGTCATTTTTCCAACCGTACGAACGATCTTTTTTCCTTGGATGACAAGATCATTATCTATGATTTGACAAATACCTACTTCGAGGGAGCTATGCGAGAGAGCCGGATAGCGAAGTTCGGGCGCAGCAAGGAAAAGCGTAACGATGCCAGACAGGTGGTGTTGGCTGTGGTGGTCAACCCGGAAGGTTTCCTGAAGGAGTCACAAATCTTTGAAGGCAACATGACTGATCCTGAAAGCCTGCAATATATTCTTGACAAGATGAAATCCCATAGGGGGAGATCCGATAAAAAGCAGGTGGTGGTCATGGATGCCGGCATCGCCACGAATGATAACCTGAAGATATTGAAAGAGGAATCCTTCGACTACATCTGTGTCTCACGGGGTAAACTCAAAGAATACCGTGCAACAAGCCTTTCCCCTGTGGAAATACGGGATAAATCCAACCAGCTCATCGAGATCAGTCAGGTAGAAGTGGATGGCGAAAGTGACAGCTTCTACAAGGTGAAGAGCTATAGCAAGGGTCTCAAGGAAGCGTCCATGGAAAACCGTTTCACGCGGGCCTTTGAATGTGGACTGAGCCAGGCAGCCGAAGCCCTGAAAAAGAAAGGAGGCACCAAAAAGCTTGAAAAGGTGTGGGAACGCATCGGCCGGCTAAAGGAAAAATACCCTTCGGTACACCGCCTGTATCAGATCCATGTGGAGCCCGACGAAAGGGGGATTCATGCCACATCCATATCCTGGGAGAGAATCGAGGCAAAGAGCGAATCAAGACATGGGGAATACTTCTTGCGTACTTCCCTGTCGGTACATGGAGAGGAGATCACCTGGCTGATTTACAACACTATAAGAGAAGTAGAGTCGACGTTTCGTTGCCTGAAGACTGATCTGAACCTGCGTCCCGTGTTTCATAAAACGGATGAGGCGACAATGGCTCATCTTCACCTCGGGCTGTTGGCCTACCAGCTGGTAAGCACGATCCGTTTCAAACTGAAACAATTTGGGATTACCCATGAGTGGAGAGAGATTGTCCGGATCATGAACACGCAGAAAATGGTGACAACGCACATGGTAAATACCGATGAAGAGTGTGTGTCGATTAGAAAATGTTCACTCCCTGAATCCAAAGTAAGAATCATATATAAGGTGTTGGGATACGATGAAAAACCATTTATCAGGAAAAAATCTGTAGTCCCCCAATTGAACCTTGAAAAAAATATATACGAAGGGATACAGGGAATTAGCTCCGGTTAGCTGCAATGTGGGTTAATGTTCAAATTATACAAATAATTGTTCTATTTGTTATAAAATATCATCGCATGCTCCGATATATTTACATATTGTAAGCCATGGGTCTCGGGCTTAATTTTATTAATCTATTAAAAAATGATTGAGATGAAAACTTTAAAAGATGTCTTGGGACAAGACTACAGTAAAAAAACAAAAAGTGAACTGATCGATCTGCTTTCTGGGCTGGAGAATACTTTAACTCCTTCGGTTTATGAACAGATCAGTGGAATTGCACCTTCGGAGCTGCAAGGCCTTACGAGAAAGGAAATCATCGATATTATCGATAGCTTCAAAGCCAGTTACGACCCGAAATGGGAAAACTTGGCGGCCAAGGCTACATCGGATGTTGCCAAGTTGCTTTTTGGCAGGATGGCCGAGGACGATAATATCTTCAGGACCTCAGATGCGTCCAGTGCCGATTTTGCGGCTGAACTGGGAAGTATCGACTTTGCCACGATTATCGGGGGGCCGTTGGATGCCTGCGTGAGGGCGCAATCGAATGCATCGATAAGTACGGTAAGCTTTATCAATGAGGTGGGATTTGAAACAGACTCTTCTGGTACAAAAAAACTCAGGATGGCTGAGTTCAAGTACAAGAGGAGTGTCCCCAACCCTGCATACGATCCTGAAAATCCCGGTAGTGCTACTCCAACTATTCAGCAGGATGCGGAGATAATCGTACCATTCATTGCTCTCCTCAATGTCCCCAGTTTCCGGATCGAATCGTGCGAAGTTGACTTTAATGTGAAGCTCAACTCCACCTATACCAAGAATGTAAGCGATGAGTTTGGCATCAATGCAGGTGCATCGGGCGGTTGGGGACCTGTAAAGTTCAAGGTGGACGTCTCGTACAAAAGATCATCAAGTACCGGTATCAAAGTGGAGAAAGAGTACTCGCTGGGAGTCAAGGTAAGGGCAACAAACGACGAAATGCCTGCCGGACTCGAAAAAGTGTTGGGATTACTGGGTTCAACAAATTAAAACCATGATCAAACTCTCGGATTACCTGGATTATCTCTACAGCGAGATAATCCAGGCTCGTAAGAAGGCGGATGAGAAGTCGGTTCAAGTGGCCAAAGAGTATGCCAATCACGAGTACTTGAAGTTTTTCAAGGCACCTC
>JBFXIQ010000131.1:0-2556 GCA_050175815.1 Synergistaceae bacterium | reverse complement strand
CCGTTTGATGAGATAGTCAATGAAGCTAAAAAAAGGAAGGCCTCTCTTATTGCCACAGGCGCCGGGAACAATCCTAAATGGAAAGATTTTCTTTTTGGAGAAACAGTTGAACGTGTATTGCAACTATCTTCTCTGCCTGTAATGGTGTGCAGGGAAAGCGACTCCGGAAGCCATATATTTCGCCATTTGCTTATAGGCATCGATTTTTCGAACGGATCATACAATGCAGTGAAAGCGGTAAAAAGTATAGCAGAACAGAAATTGGCTGATATAGAAAAGGTAACACTGATCCACGTACATGAAAAGACAACGATGGATCTTCTGATGAAGTATGCTGCAAAAGAACAGATAGACAGGGAAATATCCATCGAGAAGGATCGTCTTGACGAAATATGCGCATCTTTTTCAGAGCTTGGCATCAAAGAAGTAAATGCGGCCATGTCAATTGGCAGACCTGCTGAGGAGATCATAAAAACTGTCAAAACCATTAAACTCTCATTAACAGTCATCGGAGCTCAGGGCACAGGAGATCCCGCGATGTGCCGAATCGGGGCTACAGCATTAAGGATAGCACAGTTTGCCTCATCCTCAGTGCTTATAATCCCCACTGAGATCACAGATAATGCTGCCTGTTAACGATAATAATGATAATAGCCATGTAGAAGCTGACCACGAAGCCACGAAGGCCCACAGCCATTCGGATGGTCATATACACGATCATGCACATGGTCATTCTCATGGTCACGTACATGGATCACCTGAATCGATATCTGAAAAAAAATTGTTATTGTCGATAGCATTAAACTTGACAATAACTTTTGCTGAGATCGCGGGGGGTATATTTTCCAACAGCCTTGCACTTCTTTCAGATGCAGTGCACAATTTTTCTGACACATCTTCGCTATTTATCAGCTGGTTGGCTAAGAGGATAGCAAAAAAAGAGCGGACGCCTGTCAATTCCTTTGGGTTTAAACGAGCGGAGGTCCTTGCCTCCCTAATAAACACGGTTTCTCTTATAGGGATCGGGTTATTCCTTCTGGTGGAAGCGGCAAGAAAATTCATGCATCCAGAACCAGTTGTGGGAGGGATAATGTTAATTGTTGCTGTCGTAGGTCTTTTGGGGAATCTTTTTACCGCTTGGCTTTTGCACAGTGATTCTAAGAAAAGTTTAAATATAAAGGCAGCATACATGCACATTGTAATGGACACGCTATCATCTCTGGGAGTCATAACTGCCGCTTTACTAATGACTTTTTTCAGATGGTACTGGCTGGACCCTCTTTTAACACTCGTTGTCTCATTTTATGTTCTTCGTGAATCATGGCCGCTTCTTAAAACGTCTGTTAATATCCTGATGCAGGGAACGCCTGAAGGAGTAGATGTAAAAGAAATAGTTGCCTTGGCTGAAAGAAATCCTGATGTTGTGGATATGCATCATGTACATATTTGGACAACAGATGGAATGGAGCTTTTTCTTGAGGCTCATGTAACATTGTGTGATTCTGCAAAAGGGCGAACAGATTTTATACTTAGGGAGCTTACTGAAGATATAAAGAAACATCATAATCTATCACATGTTACATTGCAGATGGAATTTGGCATCTGCGTCGGAGGCAGATGTTCAGGGAATGATTTGCCTTATGAAGATAAAAATGATGATTTACACAGGAGCTCAATGCCATTGCATGACAGCTCAGAGGGATCGGCAATCAATTGATTATGCTTTTAAATAGGATAGTTATCACATATCACAGAAAGGAGTGTATCTTTACATAGATACGCAGGGGTGAATGACATGCCGTCAATATCTATCACATCAAATCACTGGCTGAATCTGGTACATGAACGCGGAGGCACTTTTTTTATCAAGATCTCAGTAAACGTAGTTGGCTGATGAAGCGCATTCAAGGGCCCGGTGGGTCTGATAGGAGTTCCCGAAGAAGATGCGGAAAAAAAATACATGATTCTTTCCGTAACAGACATCAGAGGGAATATTTATCCCGGAATAACTTGCTTCCTGCATGAAGACTGCCTTGGCAGATTTTCGACTGCCCCGGAGGGAGATCTGCTTTTTTTCACTGAACAGAGCGGTACACTAAGGTGCAGGATCAGCGGTTTAGCTACTAACAAATAAAAAGAGAGGAGGCTCATAATCATGAGCAGTGTATGGTATCCTAAAATCGACTATTCAAAATGCAATGGCTGCATGGCATGCAGCGATATGTGCAGGAATGGTGTGTTTGGTGAAAATCAAGATCCTTCAGAGAAACCGAAAATTATAAATCCCGAAGGATGTGTAACCGGTTGTCGGGGCTGTGCCAAAAAATGCCCTGTCGGAGCTATAACCTATTTTGGTCAGGAGAACGCAGGTAAGTATAAACCATCTTGCTCTTGCGGCGGCTAATATATAAATTGAATTCTATGGCTGACCGCCATTAAGATCCGTTAGATCAACAAATCTTGACTTGAAATGAGGAATATTTTTGGATAAAGATAAAAGAAGATCAATGTCAGTGAAATTAATAATAGTTTCCATAGTTATCGTTGCGATCTTTG
>JBFXIQ010000130.1:0-2607 GCA_050175815.1 Synergistaceae bacterium | reverse complement strand
CTGTCTGGGAGACAAAATTCCACCACGAACCAATCGACCGCCCATCGGTTGTCAGTTCTGAAAAAGGCACAGAGCCGTCAATTCTGCGGGCAGAGTTGCAGAAAACTGCCTGGGATATGCTTGGACCGGTGAGAAGCGAAAAAAGTATCCTTCTTGCGCTGGAAAAGATCCGGGAGGCAGGGCAGAGAGAACAGCTGATAAATAGTCCTATTGAGATGCTCCTGGCATTGGAGATGAGAGGACTGACTGATACAGCCTCTGCTGTTGCGGAGGCCGCAATAAGGAGAAGGCTTTCACTGGGGACACATTTCAGGGAAGACAATTGATCCTTGTCCAGCGGTAATTGGTATGTATTTGATTACTGTATTTATTGTTGCCATGGCAAAGCTGCTATATCTTTTTTATTAGGATGATGATTCGAATATTGCCGATTATATATTCATTCAAAGGCATTTTAGAATGTAAAATACTATAATGAAGTTATAATCATAGTAATATCCCATTTTGGTATCCACTGATAATATGTTGCAGGGGAGGTAGATAGATTGGCGATAACATGGGAACAGAGCAGCAAAAAGATCAAATCCGTGGCGATAATGGCTGCCCTTGTCTTTATTCTCTCTGCACTTATATTCATGAACATGACATACAACAATGCCAAAAAAGAGATTTTTGCATCCATGCATGATCTTGAAAGACAGAATGTTGTCATGCTGAAGCAAAATCTTCAGATTAACAAAAACTTTGTGTCGAGCCTCACGGTAAATCTCGGCAGACTGACATCGGATCTCAACTCAGCCGAGGCAATGGGGTTCATCAGAGAACAGAACTGGTTTGCTGATTTTGGTGCTCTCTACCTCATAAACAGGGATGGAAATATGTTTTTTGGCCCTGGTTTTGGTGATGTGGAGAGAATCTATTTTAGAGAGCTGATGTCAAAAAACATTTTTTATCCCGATATCAAGGTCTTTAATTCAGAAACAGGCAATTATCTTACTATCAACTCTTCTGTAAGGCACAATGATGAAATCATCGGGGTCCTTTCTGCGAGGTTCTACAAAGATAAACTGAACGAACTGGTGACATTTGATATTTTTAATGGAACAGGCTACTGTTATCTTCTCTCAAAAGATGGATCTGTCATTGCAAGGTCAAACCACCCCATAGCAAACAAAAAAGCAAATACTCTTAAGGAACTTTTTTCGTCAGTCCCGGGAGGAGCTGACGGAAAAATATATTACACGGCTATTGCCGACGGAATGAGTAAAGGAACCTCGGGAGAAATGATATACCCGATCAAAAGCGGCAACAGGGCTGTGAGTTATATGCCGATAGATCTAGCTGACATGTACCTTATTACATCTGTTCCGGAAAATGTGGTTTTTTCTGCGGCATCCGGCCGTTTCTTTAAGGGGATAGCATTTGTATTTGTTTCCATTATAACTTTTGCTGCGCTCATGTACTATTTTTTTGCTGCGATGAAGAGAAATTCAGAGATCACAGAAAGCTCGAACAGAGAACTTTCGCTAATATACGAAAGTATGCCAGTAGGAATAGTAAGATGTGTCCGTGAGGGGGAAAAATGGAGAATAAAATCTGCCAACGAGAGATTTTACACGCTTATAGGGAAAAAGAAGGAGATATTTGAAAAGGAATACGATAATAATCTTATGAACATTTTAACCTCTGCTCTCTCTGAAGAGACGAAACAGGATCTAGAACGAAAGATAAAGGATGAAGAAGCTTTTGAGACTGAGCTGAAACTTGGAATTGATGACGGTAGCAACAGATGGATCTGTCTGAGCGTTGATTATGTAAATGGAGAGGATGGATCCAGGGAGATAGTGGGTATAGTCTCTGACATAACAGATATTAAGATGGCGGACCAGGAGCTATATGTAAGCAAGGAACAGTTTGATATAGTCAAGGAACTGACAAATGTAATCTTTTTTGAATGGGACATTGAAACGGGCGCGTTCTCGCACTCTTCAAATTTTCTTGATTTCTTTGACCCACTGGAGAGTTATACGAATTTTCCGTACAGCATGGAAGACTATCCCGCTTTTTCTAAGGAAGACGCCAAGAATTTTATCACCCTTTTTGAGCAGTTAAGAGATGGGCTAAAAGACAGTTCAGCCGAGTTCAGGATCGTCAACAAATTCGGGGACTCTCTCTGGTACAAAGGCTTGATGTCAACTATATTCGATGAATCAGGCAACCCTGTAAAGGTTGTGGGCATCTTTTCTGACATAGACGAGCAAAAAAGGAAGCTGCAGTTCGCTGAAGAAAGCGCGATGAAAGATCCTCTCACTCAGCTCTACAACAAAACCTCGACAAAAGACCTTATTGAGAGTTATATAAACAGCACCCAAAGCCAGGGAGTATTCATGATGCTCGATATCGATAACTTTAAGCGTGTCAACGATACACTTGGTCACCTGTATGGTGACGCAGTCCTCAGTGAACTTGCCCGTACACTCAAATCCCTTTTCAGGGATTCTGATATAACGGGCAGGATCGGAGGAGACGAATTTGTTGTCTTCATGACAAATGTAAAGGAAACTGCCGTAGTGCAAAGGAAAGCTGAGAGCATATTGAACGCCTTTA
>JBFXIQ010000129.1:0-2632 GCA_050175815.1 Synergistaceae bacterium | reverse complement strand
GGCTGAAGGATCTTTGCACCGCCGGAATAGCCGGCATCGCAGTGCGGAACGATATTACCTATGCCGACAAGGAGATCGGCCTCCAGTGCGTATTTGTTTACGTGTACAGGGATCTTATAATCACCTGCAGTGACTGTACCGAGATCCTTCATGTCTTCGCTCGCATTGGCGTCGTGCTGTACCACTTTGAAACGTCTTACCATTTCCGCCCCGAGCTTTTGTATTATCTCCCCGTCTGTCATGAGCCTGTGGGTGCCCGGCGCGGTAAGAAAACTCATGGCGTTGTCAGGGACTCCGTTTTCGTTTAGGTAGTCTGTGATTATGGGCATTATTATGTCGAGAGGAGTGCTTCTAGTGTTGTCTTCAACGAGAAAGACGATGTTTTTCCTGTCTACGGCAAGTTCTTTGAGCGGCGGAGTGCCGATCGGCGATTCAAGGGCTGAGATAAGCTCTCCCTTAAGGTCTTTGACCGCCGGGATGTTCGTCATTTTCCCTTCGAAAATGACAGATCCTTGCGGTGCATCAAAATATTCTTTCCTGTCTCCGTATGGTATGTCGTATCTCATCAGCTTTGTCCTTTCATCTAACACAACTTGTGTGTTGAAAGTATGTAGCCTGTATACATTTTATAGATTATACCATTCCGTTTATGTATGCACTACCCGTAGCGAACGCCCAGCGGACTAAATTGTCCCAAATATGTGAGCATGATAGTATCTTCAGAAATATATGTCAACTCAGATTTTATAGAGGCTCTGATGTCAATAGATAAAGCCGCCTGTTGACTTCTTTTTTCGTTCTATTGTCAGGATGCTCCGCATCTTCCTGCAGCAGATGAAATATGTAGACAAAAACCTGATTAAGATGTATGTTTGCTGTATACATATATAGTAAAAATGGGGGATCTAATTGACACACGACCATGAAAAAGCCAGCTGGACAAAAGCATACGAATGGATCCGTGACGCAATTGAATCAGGGGAGCTTGAAATGGGCACACCCTTGCCGGAGAACCTTCTTGCCAGGGAGATAGGGGTCAGCAGGACACCTATCCGTGAAGCCCTGCGCAGCCTTGAACAGGACGGATACGTCAAGATAATTCCCCAAAAAGGCGCATTTGTATCAGAAATATCCCTCGAAGACCTGAAAGAGATATACGACATTCGCAAACTTCTGGAACCCTTTGCAGCGCTATCAGCGGTAAACAGGATCCCTGGAGAAGAGCTAGATGAGATGGAGAAAGGCTGGAAAGCACTCAAAAAGTCTGCACTCGCAGGAGAGATAGACCTGACACGCGTCTCTGAGATGGATCTGCTCCTGCATCTGACTATAACGAAATACGCCACCAATAAACGTATTGGTGCCATCATCACAACATACCACGCGCAGATCAAGCGTTTCCAGAAGCTTTCCGCGCAGTCGCTAGCAAACATACATGAAACGATCGGCCAGCATCTTGAGATATTGGAAAAATTGCGGGAGAGGGATGCCAGGGGATTGTCCTCTCTGCTCTATGAACATATCGCAAAGAGCGAGAGCAACATAATGAAAGACTATTTTCTAAAGTAGATCGAGAAAACCGGAGGAAAATATCAATTATGAAATTCAGAAGCTCCGAAATACTTTCAGATCCGGTCTTTACCGAAAACAGGGCCCTCTATAAATCCATGGGCTTCTCTGACGAGGACCTCAAAGGCCCGCTTATCGGAATAGCGAACTCGTGGAACGAACTGGTGCCCGGACATTACAACCTAAGACAACTTTCCGAATTTGTCAAAAAAGGCATATACAGGGCAGGCGGCATGGCAGTCGAGTTTGGTGTAATAGCTGCCTGTGACGGGCAGTCATGCGGACATAACGGCATGAAATACATACTCCCCACCAGAGACCTTATAGCATGTGACATCGAAGCAATGGCCGAGGCCCACAGGCTGGACGGCATTGTTATGCTCGGATCGTGCGACAAGATAGTTCCGGGTATGCTGATGGCGGCTGCCAGACTGGGCATTCCGGCGATATTGCTTGTCGGAGGTCCAATGGCCGGGGGCGTTTCCTTTGACGGGCGTAAGAGCGACTCCACCTCCGTATCGGAGGCTGTGGGGATGCTGAGCGCGGGACGGATCACGAAAGAGACCTTATCAATGCTTGAAGACAATGCAGCACCCTCATGCGGTTCATGCTCATACTACGGCACCGCCAACTCGATGGGCTGTGTGGCAGAGGCAATGGGAATGTCCCTCACCGGTTCGTCCCTGATCCCCGCGACAGCATCCGAAAGGTTCAGGGCCGGCGAAATGACCGGCATTAAAATTGTGGAGCTTGTAAAAAGAGGCGTTACTGCAAGAGACATAATAACAAGGAACTCCCTTGAAAACGCAGCTAAGATAATGGTCGCCACGGGAGGCTCCACAAATACTTTCATCCATCTCTCGGCAATAGCACACGAGATAGGGACAGACGCAGAGACTATGATGGAAATATACAACAGGGCAAGTGAGACTATACCTTCTATAGCGATGGTGAACCCTGCTTCTTGCTACGACATGGAGGACTTCTACCGCGCCGGAGGCATCCCGCAGGTCATGAAGGAACTGGGGGAGGACATCGATCTTTCATGCATGACCGTGACAGG
>JBFXIQ010000128.1:0-2691 GCA_050175815.1 Synergistaceae bacterium | reverse complement strand
TCCCCAACATTTATTCAAAATACCTGTTTAATTAGTTGCTATCTTGTGGATACTTATGGACATTGGTGATAATATCTAAATGCACATTTGGATCGTTATGTATAATGCCTCAACAAATCTTACTTTCAAGTTAAAATATAAATATTCATAAATCATAGAGAAGATAAAGGTACGGGTCTCCTGATAAATTTATTGGCACCAAACTTTAATGTGGCTTGTTTCAAGATCGTTAAAGAGGAGGAACCAATGAAAAAACTGACAGAGGAAGACATAAAAAATAGATATATAACCCCTGCTATCGAAAGGGCAGGATGGGCCAAAGAACAGGTCTTTATGGAGCATTTCTTTACAAACGGTCAGGTCATAGTCAGGGGAAACAAAGTTACCAGGGGAAAACAGAAAAAAGCTGACTATCTTCTCACCCGTAAAGAGGGACACCGCCCCCTTGCTATAGTCGAAGCCAAAGATGCGGACCACTCTGTCGGAGACGGAATACAGCAAGCAATGAACTACGCAGAGATACTTAATATTCCCTTTGCCTATTCTTCCAATGGCTACGGTTTTATCGAACATGACTACTTTACCGGAGCAGAAACGGAACTCTCTCTCGATCAATTCCCTTCTGAAAATGAATTATGGGAACGCTATCTGGCAGGCAGGAATATTGATCAAAAACAGGAAAGAATAATAGAGGAACCGGATCACTTCGATTTCTTCACTCAGAAAAAACCCCGTTATTATCAGCGTATAGCAATAGACAAAACCATTGAGGCCATCGCAAAAGGCCAACAGAGGGTCCTTCTTGTCATGGCAACGGGAACAGGAAAAACTTTCACTGCCTTTCAAATCATCTGGAAACTGCTGAAAACCAAGACCGTAAGGCGGGTATTGTACCTTGCGGACCGCAACATACTTATCGACCAGACTATGCAGCAGGATTTCAGACCTTTCGAAAAAATAATGACAAAAATACAGGACAGGAAACTCGACAGCTCGTATGAGGTATATATGAGCCTCTACCACCAATTGTCCGGAGACAACGGCAGCGAACCATTCAGGGAATTCCAGCCTGAGTTCTTCGACCTCATAATTGTTGACGAGTGCCATAGAGGCAGCGCGAAGGAAGAATCACAATGGCGGAGGATACTGGACTATTTCAGCTCAGCCATTCACATAGGAATGACTGCCACTCCCAAAGAAACGAAAGAAATCAGCAACATCACATATTTTGGAGATCCTGTTTACACATACAGCTTAAAACAGGGTATCAATGACGGATTTCTGGCACCTTACAAAGTTATAAGGATAGGTCTGGACAAAGACCTGGAAGGCTGGAGGCCATACAAGGGACAGCTTGATGTTAACGGAAATGAAATAGAAGACCGTGAATATAACGTTAAAGATTATGACCGAAGCCTCATTATTGATGAACGAACCAAGGCAGTAGCGAACCGCATCACCAAATGGCTTGCAGCCAACGGGCGCTTCAGCAAAACCATAGTCTTCTGTGTGGATATTGAACATGCCGAAAGAATGAGGCAGGCACTTATAAATGAAAATAAAGACCTTGTCGTCGAAAATCCGAAGTATATCATGCGCATAACCGGAGACAGCCCTGAAGGCAAGGCACAGCTGGATTATTTTATAGATGTCAACGAACAATACCCCGCTCTGGTCACAACGTCAAAACTGATGACTACGGGAGTTGATGTAAAGACATGCAAGCTTATTGTCCTTGACAGCAATATAAATTCAATGACCGAATTCAAACAGACCATTGGCCGGGGGACAAGGCTCTATCCGGAATACGGCAAAGAATACTTCACAATAATGGACTTTAGAAACGTCTGCCGGTTGTTCGCCGATCCTGATTTCGACGGAGATCCTGTAGTCATAATTGACGCGGGTGACGGGGGAGACAACTGGGACCCCAAAGAAGATGAGACAGCCTCACTTCTCTTTGATGATAAGGAAATAGAGGACGGCGAGGAAACATTAGAGGATCTTTCAAGGGTAGGGACATCTCTCGGAGATAAGCCTGATATTAAAATCCGGGTGAACGGCGTAGATGTTACGATCATCAATGAACGGGTCCAGTATTGTGATATCAATGGAAAACTGATCACAGAAAGCATAAAGGACTACAGCAAGAGAAACATTCTGGATGAGTACGCCACGCTTGACGAATTTTTAAATGCCTGGACAAACACTGACCAGAAGAAGGCCATCATTGAAGAATTAGAGAGTCGGGGCGTTTTGCTCGATGCCCTTAAAGAGGAGTCCGGAAAAGACCTTGATGATTTTGACCTTATCCTACACATAGCTTATGACAAAAAACCGCTCACAAAAAGAGAACGTGTTGAAAACGTCAAAAAGAAGGGCTACTTATACAAATATTCCGGTCTTTGCCAGGAAGTGCTCTCCGGTCTGTTGGAAAAATACATGGATGAGGGCATCAGTGAACTTGAAGATACGAGAATTTTGGATAATTCACCCTTTGACCGCATAGGAAGCCCCAAGAGAATAGCAAATCTGTTCGGAGGCAAAGAGGCATATCTTAGAGCAGTCAAAGAGCTTGAAAGAGCGATATACGAAGCTGCATAAAGAGTGAGGAGATTAGAGTATGACCATAGGGAACTTTGTAAAAACCATCCAGAACATAATGAGGGGCGACAGCGGTATCAACGGCGA
>JBFXIQ010000127.1:0-2751 GCA_050175815.1 Synergistaceae bacterium | reverse complement strand
TATCGCTGAAACATGCCGCTGGGTACCTGCCAGACCTGCAAGGACCTTCAGAGAGGCTATGCAGTCCTTCTACTTCTACCAGATATGTATTTTCATGGAGCAGAATGCTGCCGCATATAACCCGGGACGCATGGATCAGTATCTCTATCCCTTCTATAAGTCAGACCTTGAAGCGGGCAGGATCACCCCCGAAGAGGCACAGGAGCTTTTTGACTGTCTGTGGGTGAAGTTCTCTGAGCCCTGCCTTTTTCAGGACGCCAAATCAGCTGAGTACGCTTCAGGATATCCTATGTTCCAGAACCTTTGCGCGGGCGGTGTTGACACAAACGGACAGGATGCGGTCAATGATCTTTCCTACATGATCATTCAGGCCACCATGGATACACAGCTGTATCAACCCTCTCTCTCAGTTCGCTACAACATGGCAAAGAACCCCAACTCCTTCCTGAGGAAGATCGTGGAACTTATCAGCCTTGGTACAGGGTTCCCCGCTTTCCACAACGACGAAGTCGGCATCAGGATGCTTATGAATAAAGGTATCCCCCTCAGGGAAGCTCTTGACTGGAACCCCGGAGGATGCGTAGAGACCAACCTTGCAGGAAAACTGCGTGGATATTCTGCCCTTGCAGACATTAATCTGGGGAGTGTAGTTGAGTTTACGCTTTTGAACGGGAAGTGCAGAAAGAGCGGCAAACTCGCAGGTGCTCAGACAGGTGATCCGCGTGACTTTAAGACCTTTGAAGAATTTATGGCTGCGATGAAGAACCAGCTGCGCTACGTTATCAAGGTCGTCGTAAAGGCAAGCCACATTATCGACGAAATTTGCATGAACAGGCCCGTCCCCGCACTTTCTCTGAGCTTTGAGGAATGCATAGACAACGCGAAAGATTATGCATGGGGCGGTGCAAAATACAACACAGGTAATGGAATAATCTGCATCGGCGTGGCAGACTTTATTAACAGTGTTGCAGCGATCAAGCACGTTGTTTATGATACAAAACAGGTATCCATGTCGAGGCTTCTCGATGCTCTTGCATGCGATTTTGAGGGCTGTGAGGATGTGCTGAAAGCATGCAATGAGGCCCCGAAATTCGGTAACGACGATCCCCGTGCAGATGACTTTGCGGCAGAACTCTTTACCTATATTGCAAACGAGATAGAGAGCTACAGAAGCAAGTTTGGAGTTATGACCCCGGGAATACTTCCTGTCTCAGGAAACACTCCCTTTGGCGTTGAAGTAGGGGCTCTCCCTTCCGGACGCAAGGCAGGCAAACCGCTTGCAGACGGAGTAAGCCCGAATGGCGGAACGGATATCAATGGTCCCAGCGCAGTGCTTAAATCTGTGGCGAAAATGCCGCATGACCGTTTTGTTCAGGGAACGCTCCTCAATATGAAACTGGATCCCGAAATGATCTCGAATGAAAATGGGGTACAGCAGCTTATGGCAATGCTGAAAAGCCTTTGCACATTGGGCGTCTATCATGTTCAGTTCAACGTTGTTGACCAGAAAAAACTTATCGCGGCACAGAAGAATCCCGAGGAATACAAAAATCTTCTGGTGCGTGTAGCGGGATACACTGCTTTCTTTGTGGAACTGGGAAAAGACGTCCAGGACGACATAATTGCCAGAACTATCCAGACCGAATCAGGTTCCTGCATTTCGTGTGGTTAGAAATGGAAAGATCTTCCGCCCCGGTCGAGGGAAATGTTCTGCGGATCGAGAAAACCTCGATCCACGATGGGGAAGGCTTGAGGACAGTCGTATTTTTAAAGGGCTGTCCTCTTAAGTGTCTTTGGTGTTCCACGCCCGAATCACAGAAGTCCTGCCCTGAGATAGGCTATATCAGCGAAAAATGCATCCTCTGCGGGATATGTGTCTCTGCCTGTCCTCAAAAAGCACTTTCTATAGACGAAGAAAAAGCGATGGTGTCGATCGACAGGGATAAATGTGACGGATGTATGTTGTGTGTGAAAAAATGCCCATCTTCGGCACTTAAGGGGTACGGAGTCCGTATGACCCCCAAACAGGTCATTCACGAGATATCAAAGGATGAAGTTTTTTATTTTCATTCAGGCGGAGGGGTAACTATCAGCGGAGGCGAGCCTTTTGATCAGGCTGAATTCGTACGCGAAATATTGATTGGATGCAGAGAAAGGGGAATTAACAGAGCCCTTGAAACAAGCTTTTTCTCCTCATGGGAAAAGATAGAGAGCATCCTTCCTCTCCTTAACCTTCTCTATGTTGACCTGAAACACTCCGATCCGGAACAGCATAAAAAATTAACAGGTGTCGACAACCGTCTGATATTGGAGAATATCAGACGCGCAGATGCCTCTCCCTATGATTTTGACCTTGTTATAAGGACTCCACTTATTCCAGGGCAGAATGATTCTGATGATGCGATCAGAACGTCAGCCGAATTTATAAAAGGACTCAAAAAAATAAAATTTATGGAATTTCTGGCGTATCACAGGCTTGGAACGGAAACGTACAAAAACATGGGGCTTGAATATCCCCTGCAGGAAATCAGGACACCAAGTCTTGAATTCATGAAAGGAAAAGCTATGAAGTTTCAAGAAATAGCAGGAGTTCCTGTCAGGATAAACGGAATACCTCTAAATAATTAGGATCAGTATAAAGAGTCTCATTTTTGAAATATTATTGGAGTGCCGGCAAAGAGAAAAAGCTGCCGGCACTTTTTATGTTCGTTTTTCCATTGGACATGCGGATAGAAATGGATTAAATTAAAC
>JBFXIQ010000126.1:0-2832 GCA_050175815.1 Synergistaceae bacterium | reverse complement strand
AATAAAAAGGAAGACAACGAGTTTCCCCGCTGTCTTCCTCCAATAGTTTATTTCCTTATTAATAAAGAAATACTCTATCTAGCCTAGGCTAGATCTTCTCGACGTCAGAAGCCTGAGGACCTTTGCTGCCCTGTGTGATCTCGAAGGATACCTTCTGACCTTCATCAAGGGTTTTGAAGCCGTCGCCCTGGATGGCGCTGAAATGTACAAAGACATCATTGCCTTCATCTGTGGTGATAAATCCATAGCCCTTAGTTGCGTTAAACCATTTTACTGTACCGTTGCTTTTCAATGTGTTGCCTCCCAACAGGAAATATTGTAATCGGATCTACTCCGACCATGCAACTTTAAACTTATATTTGCCACTTGTCAAGCACATTTGACTAAATATTTCCCATGTATTGCCTATTTTGCTGAAATATCAGCGTTTTTTTTGAACTAAAATAACATTTGATCTAAATCAGAGTAAAGCTAATAAATTTTTAGATAAAAGCCCATTATGATCAATATTTAGTCTTAATCAACTGCAGTTTTTATATTTAGCTGTTGTTTGATTTTGTTTGACCTATATAATACCAAAGGATGGTCAGTAATGGTTAATATGTTTTTGCGGGAGGAATAATTATGAATATGAATAAACTAACACAGAAATCGCAGGAAGCATTTTACGATGCTCAGAACATTGCCATAAAACATGGTCACCAGGAGGTTGACAGTGAACACCTGGCTCTTGCGCTAATAAACCAGGAAAACGGACTGATCCCAAAGCTTATTGGCAAGATGGGACTTCCTGCTGAAAATATTAAAAACGCCATGGAGATCGACCTCAGGAAAAGGCCGAGGGTTTCCGGCGCAGGGCAGGAAGCAGGTAAGATCTTCGTTTCACAGAGACTTTCCCAACTGATCTTAAATGCGGAGCAAGAGGCTGAAAAACTCAAGGACGAGTATGTCTCAGTGGAGCATATTTTTCTAGCGATGCTTTCAGAGGGAACTTCCTCCCCTTCGGCAAAGATCTTTGCGACCTTTGGACTGACTAAGGACGGTTTTTTGAAAACTTTGTGCGAGGTCAGGGGCAACCAGAGGGTCACAACAGACAATCCCGAGGATACATACGAAGTATTGGAAAAATACGGCAGGGATCTCGTGAAGGCCGCCAGAGAAAACAAGCTTGACCCTGTGATCGGGCGAGACGAAGAGATCAGGAGGGTAATAAGGATACTAAGCAGAAAGACAAAAAACAACCCTGTCCTGATAGGAGAACCCGGCGTGGGCAAAACGGCTATCGTTGAAGGCCTGGCAATGAGGATACATAGGGGAGATGTGCCTGAAGGGCTCAAAGATCGGGTTATCTTTGCACTTGATATGGGATCATTGCTTGCCGGTGCAAAATACAGGGGTGAATTCGAGGAAAGGCTCAAGGCAGTCCTGAATGAAGTAAAAAAGAGCGAAGGGCAGGTCATCCTCTTTATCGACGAACTCCATACCATCGTTGGAACAGGAAAAGCAGAGGGAGCCATCGACGCAGGCAACATGCTCAAGCCTATGCTTGCCCGAGGCGAACTGCACTGCATAGGAGCAACGACCCTGGAAGAATACAGGAACTACATCGAGAAGGACGCTGCTCTTGAAAGAAGGTTCCAGCCTGTCCTTGTAGAGGCTCCGGACGTTGAGGACACTGTCTCGATACTTAGGGGACTAAAAGAACGTTTTCAGCTCCATCATGGGGTAAGGATACAGGACAATGCCCTTGTAGCGGCGGCTGTCCTTTCAAACCGCTATATTTCAGACAGGTTCCTCCCGGACAAGGCAATCGACCTTGTTGACGAGGCATGCGCGATGATCAGGACGGACATCGATTCCATGCCGGCGGAACTGGACGATGTATCGCGCCGTGTTATGCAGCTTGAGATCGAAGAAGCCGCTTTAAAAAATGAGAAGGACAAGGCCAGCAAAGACCGCCTTGAAACTCTTCAGAAGGACCTTGCAGATCTGAAGGAAAAGGCAAACACCCTCCGTGCTCAGTATGAGACAGAAAAGGAAAATATTTCAAAAGTCAGGTCAATGCGCGAAGAAATTGAAAAAGTCAGACACGAAATAGAAAAGGCTGAAAGGGAGTATGACCTCAACAAGGCTGCCCAGTTGCGTCACGGCACCCTCCCCGACCTTGAAAAAAAGATCGAAGACGAAGAAAAAGTCCTCGCTTCAGGTGCTGCCCGCTTGCTTAGGGAAGAAGTCACCGACGAAGAGATCGCTATGATAATAGCTAAGTGGACAGGCATACCTGTGACAAAACTTATTGAGGGAGAGCGAGAAAAACTTCTCCATCTGGATTCCGAGCTGCACAGGAGGGTCATAGGACAAAACGAAGCCGTTGATCTGGTAGCAGATGCTGTTCTCAGAGCACGTTCGGGAATAAAGGACCCCAAAAGACCTATAGGCTCCTTTATTTTTCTTGGCCCCACAGGTGTCGGAAAAACAGAGCTTGCCAGGGCACTTGCTGAATCGCTCTTTGATTCAGAGGAAAACATCGTAAGAATAGACATGTCTGAATACATGGAAAAGCACTCTGTCTCCAGATTAGTAGGAGCCCCTCCGGGATATGTCGGTTATGACGAAGGAGGCCAGCTCACCGAAGCGGTAAGAAGACATCCATATTCGGTGGTACTTTTCGACGAAATAGAAAAAGCGCATCCGGACGTTTTCAACATACTGCTGCAGATACTTGACGACGGGCGGGCGACCGACAGCCACGGGAGAACTGTTAATTTCAAAAACTGTGTCATAATCATGACAAGCAACATCGGAGCACAGGATCTGATCAACGGCATGGAC
>JBFXIQ010000125.1:0-2853 GCA_050175815.1 Synergistaceae bacterium | reverse complement strand
TGTTTCCTGTTAAGGAAACATATAAAAACACAATAGCATTCGAACCATTTCGAATGCGTTTTGAGATCGGGAATCGAGCGACTTCAATATTTTAGAGCCACTCGATCTCCGTTAAAATACATGCAGAGAAGACGAAAAAGAGAGGTTTTGAATCCAAGAGTGGCAAACGGTGGTAAGGTTGAGCTATAATTGGAAAATCATCAGGCTGAAGGAAGTTTTTGCACGGAAATGTTCCTTAACCCCTGTCAGCGAGAGACTTATATGATAAAATGAGTCTACAGGCCTATATGACACAGTAAATATACTTGTATAATCTTACAGAGCGGGATATTCCCGCATACATCCGAATCTTGACAATTTGGACCCCAAACAGCTTGGACTTCTGCAAAGACCCTTGACGGCACGAAAGGTGGTGGAACACAACCCCCGCCAATAAAGGAGAGCAGAATGATAAGGCAGATGCGAAACATGGGAGAGAGCCGCGGAACAGAGAAGAGGAAACCTTGGAGACTTGTTTCTGTTCAGAGGCGACCCCCCGCGCAGATCGTCTGCGATATAAAAAAACTAAAAAAACAACCAAGGGGGTTGTACATTACTATGAAAAAGTTTTTGGCAGTATTTGCAGTAATCGCGCTGGTAGCTTTCGCAGCACCGGCATTCGCAGCAAACCCGTTCATGGATGTACCCGCAGGCCACTGGGCATATGATGCAGTAGCACAGCTCGCAGCACGCGGCGTAGTATCCGGTTATCCCGACGGCGCATTCAAAGGCGCACAGCCCGCAACACGTTACGAAATGGCATCAGTAGTCGCCCGCGCACTCGCGAAGATCGACGCTGAGAAGGCAAGCAAGCAGGATCTCGAAATGCTGAAGAAGCTCGTCATGGAATTCAAAGACGAACTCGATGCACTCGGCGTGAAGGTCGACAAAATCGACAAACGCGTAGCAGTCCTCGAAGACCGCCTCGGCGGCTGGAAGCTCCGCGGATCCTTCCAGTTTGACGCCAACTTCTCAGGCGACGGTGCTTACAATGAAAATGGTGCAGAGACAGAATTTCACAAGGAATGGTTTGCACTCGTACTGACAAAGCAGATCGACGAGACGACTTCCCTCTATGCGCGTCTCCGTATGGGACAGTACGTTGCCGGTACAGGCCGCAACGACATGGCCGAGACCCGTTGGGACCGTATCTATGTAGACATGAAGCTCCCCTACGATGTTGATTTCCGCGTAGGCCGCTGGCTTCAGGACTTCGAAGGCGATAAGGGCCTCTACTGGGCATATGACGCCAACCCGATGTTCGGAAGCTACCGTATGGATGGTTTCCGCGCTGCTAAGTCATGGGGTAATTTTACCGGTACGGCTATCGTAGCACGTAACGCAGGTATTTCCCCAACGGACCGTGAACTCGGAGAATACATGCACTACGCTCTCGACCTCAACTTCCGTCCGAACGAGAAGTTCTGGATCGGCGCAACAGGCTACTGGCTCCAGGGCGATGCCAATGTATTTGTTGATGAAAATGACGATGGCTTCGATGATGATGGCATAAATCCCGATGCAGACGATGCCGATGCCAACACATATGCCATCTACGCAGGCTTCGCATTCAATCCCAATGTAGAACTTAAGGGAATTTACTACATGCAGGATCTCGGTGCGGATCTTGTCGGTGGATTCGATGACAGCCCGAGCGCATGGAAGGCAGTACTCGATGTGAAGCAGGACATGCTTAAGTTCACGAGTCTCTGGGTGCAGTATATGCAGATCGACAACAGCTTCTATGGACTCAACCAGCAGAACAACATGGACTGGGGCATTTCACTTTCTGTAACAGACGCTATGCCGCTGAATGACAACCAGACGACAGTTTGGATGATTGGCGCGGAACAGGTTTGGAACGACAAGTGGACCACCTTCCTGAAGTACGCGAAGGCTGATTTCGACACAGAAGGCGTCGAAGATGCAGAGAACTACACAGCAGGCGTAACCTACCAGTACACACCTGCAGTCGCATTCCAGCTCGTCTATGACAACATCGACTTCGGTGCTGACAACGACGACCATCTTATCAAGTTCCGTACGAGCGTTAGCTTCTAGTCTGATTTAAGTGTTACTTAAGAGAGACCCGAGAGGGTCTCTCTTTTTTTAGGTAAAATATGCTTGTCATAATCTGCGGCCCGGACTTATAATTAGTAGAGTTTTTCAGGGTTCAAATATGTATCTGGGGAGGACCACAATTTTGAATAGGAAGTTTTCATTTCTTTTGCTTATTATTGTTGCATTTCTGATCGTTGCTCCGTCGATCGTTTCTGCTGACTCTTTTGAAAATGTACTCCAAAGGTGGACAAAAAGTGTTAAGTATATCGACAAGGAGAACATGATCGACAATTTAGAGATCCGTGCTACTTATTATTCTGCGGAGTTCATAGAGGCTCTCACACAGAACGAAGCAAAAAAGAACCTTTGGACACAGCAGGAGACCGACGACTATAAATATAATTTTTTAGGGGCGCTTCGTCTTGACGAAATGATCCCGATACAGATCGAATTTATTAACAACGGTCCTATGATGCACCTTGGCCCCTTCGATATAATGGCAAAGTTAATGATAGGGAACAAGGAATACAAGATGGTCGATTATGATAAGAGGTTCAACTTCAAATTTCAGGGCAAAAAAGATGGGCTTGTCTACTTCCCCCGATTTGACGAAAAGACGGGAAAGGATCTGTTAAAGGGCGTGAAGTCTGTCAGATTGATTTTTTCTCCGTCAATATCTCCGGTCGTGGAAGGCAGAAGGATCGAATTTATGTGGGACGTTTATAACGACGACCCCTCGAAGCTTTACCAGGG
>JBFXIQ010000124.1:0-2867 GCA_050175815.1 Synergistaceae bacterium | reverse complement strand
CATACTGCTGCAGATACTTGACGACGGGCGGGCGACCGACAGCCACGGGAGAACTGTTAATTTCAAAAACTGTGTCATAATCATGACAAGCAACATCGGAGCACAGGATCTGATCAACGGCATGGACCCTTTAACGGGCGATATTTCCGAAAACGCAAGAGCCGATGTAATGTGTGCACTGAGAAGCAAGTTCAGGCCGGAATTTCTGAACAGGGTCGACGAGATTATCTTTTTCAAACCATTAAGGATGGAAGAGATAACCGAAATAGTGAAACTTCTGCTGAAGAATCTTGAAGAAAGGCTGAAGGAAAGGAATATCATTCTTGAAGTCGAGCCGGAAGCGCTGAACATTGCTGCCAGAAACGGCTATGATCCGGTCTACGGGGCAAGACCTCTGAAAAGGTATCTGCAGAAAAAGCTTGAGACACAGATCGCGCGCCTTATAATAAGCGGTGAAGCTTCTGACGGTTCAAGGATAAAAGTCGAAAATCAGGGGAATGACCTTGTTGTCCATGTTGAATGATCTCCGATGACAGAAAGGTGCGTTCGCTGATCCAAACCGGCAAATAATGTAAATATTTCCGGGGCTGCGGACAATGCGGCAATATCTCGCTGCCCCGGACAATTTTTCTTAAATCAAACAACAAGATCAGGGAGGATTTTGAATGTCACAGAATATCGAGAAACATGAATTCCAAAGCGAAGCAAAGCAAGTCCTTGAGTTGATGATCAACTCCGTCTATTCCAACCCGGATATAT
Organism: Synergistaceae bacterium; assembly: GCA_050175815.1. Classification (GTDB taxonomy): domain Bacteria; phylum Synergistota; class Synergistia; order Synergistales; family Synergistaceae; genus Caenicola. Next base: position 2,108 of record JBFXIQ010000124.1, on the reverse strand, counting down.
TTCTGAGGGAACTTATCTCCAATGCGTCGGATGCGCTGGATAAGCTGAGGATCGAAAGCCTTAGCAACACAGACCTTTCCGATGCCGCAAAAGACGGTGAGATCAGGATAGAGATAGACAAAGATTCAAAGACCCTGACAGTGAGCGACAACGGCATTGGGATGGAACGGGAAGATCTTGTCTCATACCTTGGCACCATTGCAAGAAGCGGCACTAAAGAATTTGTAAAAGCAATGCAGGAAGCCGCCTCTTCAAAGAACGGCGATCTTATCGGACAGTTCGGTGTGGGTTTTTATTCCAGTTTTATTGCAGCAGACAAAGTCACCGTCGAAACAAAAAAAGCCGGCTCCGACAAAAGCTGGATATGGGAGTCTGAAGGAGACGGCACGTATACGATAAGCGAAGGAAGCCGCGGATCGAACGGCACGACTATAACCCTCCACATAAAAGAAATGGATAAGGACAACGAAGCCTCAAAAGATTATCTCTCAGAATGGACTTTGAGAGGAATAATCAAACAGTATTCTGATTTTGTCACCTACCCAATCTACCTTGAAGACAAATCAAAAGAGAAAAAAGAAGATGCAAAGGACGAACCGGTAAACTCGATGAAGGCTCTGTGGACAAGGCCGGAGAATGAGGTAAGCGAGGACGAGTACAAAGAATTCTACCGCCACCTGACTCATGACTGGGAAGATCCGATGGATCGCATCAGCTACAAAGCAGAAGGCTCCAGTGAATTCCGTGCTCTGCTCTACATACCCTCCCGTCCTCCGGTCGACCTTTTCTTTCAGGAGGGAAAACACGGAGTCCAGCTTTACATACGGCGGGTCTTTATCATGAGCGACTGCCGTGAACTGATACCGGAGTACCTGCGTTTTATAAAAGGAGTTGTTGACTCAGAAGATCTATCACTGAACATCTCCAGGGAAATACTCCAGCAGGACAGACAGACAGCGATAATAAAGAGCGGCCTGACACGCAAGGTGCTTGATGCACTCAAAAAAATGAAAACAGACCGTCCGGAAGAGTATAAAAAATTCTGGCAGATATTCGGCGTTGTGCTTAAGGAAGGGATAATATCAGATACAAAGAACCGTGAGCAGATAATGAAGCTCTGTCTTCTTGACAGCTCCAGAGGCGAAAAGACCACTCTTGAAGAGTACGTTTCCCGGATGGCGGACGGACAGAAAAATATTTACTACATAACCGGCAGTTCTGTAAAAAACCTTGAAATATCTCCAAAGATCGAAGGATTTAAAAAGAAAAACATAGAAGTCCTTCTGCTGGGAGATGCTGTTGACGAGATCTGGGTAAACCATGCGAGAAAATTCGATGAATATGAATTCGTATCGGTATCACAGGAGGAAATAGCACTGCCTGAGGGAAGCGAGTTTGAGAACGCAGAGGGAAAAGAGGAGCTCGAAAAGACCGGGTTCATCTCAAAACTCAAAGAATCACTGGTCAATATGGTGGAAGATGTAAAAATATCCACCAGGCTGGTCGACTCCCCTGCCTGCTTCGTTCAGAAGGGCGAGCCCATTTCGCCGCAGATGAGGAATTTCTTCCGCAGCATGGGGCAGGATGTTCCGGAGGAGAAGAAAGTCCTTGAGGTCAACCCCTCTCATCCTCTCATTAAGAAAATTGCCGCAGAATCAGAAAAAGGCAATGCCGATGTGGCAGAGTGGGCAAATGTGCTGATGGGACTCGCCGCGATATGCGAAGGAGAACCAATTGAGGACGGAAAGAAATTTACAAAACTAATAACAAAACTACTGGATAAATAAGATTTTCCGAAATGACCAGGTGTGCCCGATCCTTACCGGACACACCTTTTTTGTGGTTTTTGGCATCCTGCAATTCCTCTGTTATTTCCTTTTTCTGCCTCTCACAGGGGGCTGTGTGGAATCTTATGATTTCACGCAGCTTCTTTTTTGTGTTTTTAGCTAGTTATGCTAAACTATCACACAGGGAAAGTGAAATTAAAAAGCAAGGCTGGTGCTGGATTTGTCTCGAAAAGCCGGAGAACGTGTACACAACAAAGTTGTCTTTAAAGAATATAACCAGAAACAGGGTATGCTGCCTCTGGATATAGAAACGCTTATCCC
>JBFXIQ010000123.1:0-2971 GCA_050175815.1 Synergistaceae bacterium | reverse complement strand
GGTCTCAGTTCAGATTGAAGTCTGCAACTCGACTTCATGAAGGCGGAATCGCTAGTAATCGCGAGTCAGCAGATCGCGGTGAATACGTTCCCGGGTTTTGTACACACCGCCCGTCAAACCATGAGAGTTTGTAACACCCGAAGCCGGTGGCCTAACCTTTCGAGGAGGGAGCCGTCTAAGGTGGGACAGATGATTGGGGTTAAGTCGTAACAAGGTATCCCTACGGGAACGTGGGGATGGATCACCTCCTTTCTAGGGAGAAATCTATAGAGAGAAACGAGCAGCAAAGTGGAAGCTGGTTGGAGATGTATGTCTGTTTAGTTTTGAGAGACCTAATCCTTTGAGAGAAGGATTTTGTTTATCAAAAGAAGAAGGTCTTTGAAAATTGGATAATACTGTAGCAAAGTTAAGGAAATAAGAGCGTATGGTGAATGCCTAGGCACTAGGAGCCGATGAAGGACGTGACGAACTACGAAAAGCCCCGGGGAGTTGTAAGTAAGCAGAGATCCGGGGGTATCCGAATGGGGAAACCCGGCAGTTGAAGGCTGCCACAAATAATGAGGGAACGCAGGGAACTGAAACATCTTAGTACCTGTAGGAAAAGAAAGCAAAAGCGATTCTCCGAGTAGCGGCGAGCGAAAGGGGACCAGCCCATCTAACACAGTGAGTTACAAAATTTTATTATAGTCAAACGGTATTGGAAAAGCCGACCGAAGAGGGTGAGGAGTCCCGTAGACGAAATAGTAAAGTCTCCGTTAGAGAAGAGTACGGCGAGGCAAGTGGAACCTTGTCGGAAGAAGGGAGGACCATCTCCCAAGGCTAAATACTACCTAGTGACCGATAGTGAACCAGTACCGTGAGGGAAAGGTGAAAAGAACCCTGGGAAGGGAGTGAAAGAGAACCTGAAACCATATGCTTACAACAAGTCAGAGCCCGTTAAAGGGTGATGGCGTGCCTTTTGTAGAATGAACCGGCGAGTTATGATATTGTGCGAGGTTAAGATTGAAGGATCGGAGCCGAAGCGAAAGCGAGTCTGAATAGGGCGAGATAGTACAATGTTATAGACCCGAAACCGTGCGAGCTAGGCATGAGCAGGTTGAAGTTGAGGTAACACTTAATGGAGGACCGAACCGTAGTCCGTTGAAAAGGGCCCGGATGACTTGTGTCTAGGGGAGAAATTCCAATCGAGCTCGGAGATAGCTGGTTCTCACCGAAATAGCTTTAGGGCTAGCGTCAAGCGATTTGATGTATTGGGGGTAAAGCACTGAATGTCTGATGGCCTCATCTCGGGGTACTGAATACAATCAAACTCTGAATACCAATACATACAGCTTGGCAGTCAGACTACGGGTGATAAGGTTCGTGGTCAAGAGGGAAACAGCCCAGATCGCCAGTTAAGGTCCCAAAATTTATGCTAAGTGGGAAAGGATGTAGGTTCGTATAGACAGCTAGGAGGTTGGCTTAGAAGCAGCCACCCTTTAAAGAGTGCGTAACAGCTCACTAGTCGAATAAACCCGCGCCGAAAATGTACCGGGGCTAAGCATAATACCGAAACTGCGGAATCAGAGCAATCTGATTGGTAGGTGAGCGTTCTAATTGCATTGAAGGTAGATCGAGAGGACTATTGGAGCGATTAGAAGTGAGAATGCCGGTATGAGTAACGAAAAGTTGGGTGAGAATCCCAACCGTCAAAAGTCCAAGGTTTCCAGGGGAAGGTTCGTCCTCCCTGGGTTAGTCAGGTCCTAAGATGAGGCTGAAAAGCGTAGTCGATGGACATCAGGTTGATATTCCTGAACTACTTATTTGACTGATGGAGTGACAAAGAAAGATAACCAGAGCTGGTAAATGGATTCCAGTTCAAGGTGGCGAGGGAGTGATTTAGGCAAATCCGGATCACACAAATCCTGAGCGCTGAGTACGTAAGTCTGGTGAATCTCAGCTTTCAAGAAAAGCTTCTAGGGATAATCAAATGAGTACCTGTACCGCAAACCGACACAGGTGGACGAGGAGAGAATCTAAAGACGCGCGAGATAACCCTTGTTAAGGAACTCGGCAAATTGACCCCGTAAGTTCGCGAGAAGGGGAGCTTTTAGAAATAAAAGCCGCAGAGAAGCGGCCCAAGCAACTGTTTACCAAAAACACAGGTTTCTGCTAAATCGCAAGATGAAGTATAGGAGCTGACACCTGCCCAGTGCTGGAAGGTTAAGAGGAGAGGTTAGCGCAAGCGAAGCTTTGAATTGAAGCCCCAGTGAACGGCGGCCGTAACTATAACGGTCCTAAGGTAGCGAAATTCCTTGACAGGTAAGTTCTGTCCCGCACGAATGGTGTAATGACTTGGGCACTGTCTCAACAAGGGACTCGGTGAAATTTTAGTACCTGTGAAGATGCAGGTTACCCGCGACTAGACGGAAAGACCCCATGGAGCTTTACTGTAGCTTGATATTGATATTCGGTAATTAATGTACAGGATAGGTGGGAGACGAAGAAGCCGGGACGTTAGTTTCGGTGGAGTCGACGTTGGGATACCACCCTTTGATTATTGAATATCTAACCTACGGATGTGTAATCCGGGGGACAGTGTCTGGTGGTCAGTTTGACTGGGGCGGTCGCCTCCCAAAGAGTAACGGAGGCGCACAAAGGTTCGTTCAGAATGGTTGGGAATCATTCGTAGAGTGTAATGGCATAAACGAGCTTGACTGCGAGACGAACATGTCGAGCAGAGACGAAAGTCGGTCATAGTGAACTGGCGTACCCGAATGGAAGGGTCGTCAATCAACGGATAAAAGTTACCCTGGGGATAACAGGCTGATGACTTCCAAGAGTACACATCGACGAAGTCGTTTGGCACCTCGATGTCGGCTCATCGCATCCTGGAGCTGGAGTCGGTTCCAAGGGTTGGGCTGTTCGCCCATTAAAGCGGTACGTGAGCTGGGTTCAGAACGTCGTGAGACAGTTCGGTCCCTATCTGTCG
>JBFXIQ010000122.1:0-3036 GCA_050175815.1 Synergistaceae bacterium | reverse complement strand
GTTGCACTCATTATCCTGGCACATGTGATCTGGTATTTTGCGGCACAAACTATTCTTGCCCATTCATCAGATGTCTATTTGTGGGATTATATTATACTGCCCGCCATAGGCCTGTTCTCTTTGACTTTTTTGGCAGACCTCTTTGTCCGTTCACCCCGCTTTTCGCTCGTTTCCAAGGAATATATCTCTCTTACTCTGTTTATCATCTTTTCCTTCTATCTTTCGCTGACACATAATATAGCCAGAGTTTTGCTGGCCTCCTTCATTCTGCCGATCTTCGCTTCCACCGTTTTTTTAAATGTGAAAATAACCCGTTGGACATTCTGGATAAGCAGCCTTGCGGTGTTGCTGGTCGGCGTAAAAATATATTTTTCAGGGAAACTGGACAGCAATATCATAATGCAGATATTTGTTGTCTGCTTCATGTTCCTCTGTTCGTATCTGCTGGCAAAGGTTTTGATCCTATACGGACGCGATAATCTTAAGACCTTGATGCATTTCGATGACAAACAGCAAAACATGCAGGAGCAGCTGAAGCTGGATCCCTTCACGGGGTTAAATAACAAAAAGACCTTTAATGATCATCTGCTCAGGCTTATGGAAGAATGCCGGAACACCCAAAAATTCATTTCACTGGCGATTATCGATATCGACCATTTTAAAAGTGTGAATGATCTCTACGGCCATGGGATGGGAGATAGGGTAATTCTTTATTTATCGGAAATGCTAAAAAAGATCCAGAATGAAAACACCCAAGCATTCCGGATAGGCGGGGACGAATTTTCTATATTATTCAAAGGCTGCAGGACTGAAGAGACCTATAGGACCTGCGAATATCTGCGTACTCAAATGTCATCCTTCCCGCTCAGGACCGCAGACGATAAACTAGTCACTCTCAGCTGCGGGATCGTATGTGTAGATCCGGAGAATGCAGACCTGGAAATGTTAAAAAATGCCGCTGACTCCGCCTTGTATGCAGCAAAGGCCAACGGCCGGGATCAGGTCGTGATCTATAATGATTTGGTCCCGTCGGCGGAAAGAGCTTGAGAAATATTGGCGAGCAGTTGGCAAACGATAGGCAAGCGGTCGTTTCTTAAATACAGCTGAGCAATGGCTAAGCGGTTGCTGAGCAGTTGCTAAGCGGTCGTGAAACCTGATAACCCGGGACCTTTTCGTCTCCCCGATATGCCAATACAATTGTGAAACTGCGACAAAACCGGTCGTGTGAAGCCGTTGTAAAGCAAGAGTGAAACGGTTGTTAGAACCTGAGACACTGGCCCCTTATCGTCTTCCCGGTATGCCTTCGAGCCGGGATCCAGTGCCCCTAAACTCAGTTTGTAAGTGGATTTTTGCATCAAACCACGGCTTCACCACCGCTTCACAATTGTTTCACGCCGAAGATCTCCCGGCAGTTTCACGTGGCACGCACTATGCCACATAATGGGAATCCAGCGGCTTTAGATACACTCTGTGACCGGCTTTAGCAACATAGACCCAACTCCAAAAACCGCATTTCCACTTACAAGAACTCAGCATAAACGAACTGTCGCAAAAACTGCGACAGTTGGGAATCTATCACTTGTCGCATTTTTTGCGACATCTCAAATATTTAATGCCCTACACATTCCAACTGCATAAGCCATTTCAAGACCTCGCTTATTTCTCAACCTCGCCATTTTCAGGCAATTTCCCTGCTTTATTTGCTAATTTCTTTTCTTCGTCTTTTACTCGTCTTTCAAGTTTTTTAATATCTTCGGCAGGTGGTAAATCCTCTGGTTTTATTCTTCTTTTACCTAACATATCACGAACGCTTGTGTTGTTTTGAACGTGCTCATTTGTTATCCGCTCTTCTCCCTGTAAATCAGCTTCATTAACATTATGATTCGTCATTTCTGTTGCCAAATTTTTAGCCGCTATGGTCAAGGTCGGTAAAAAGTCAGCTAAAGGTCTAGTGTTCTTTATTCCTAGTTTTTCTTTCATATCACCAGTATTTCTTCCACCAAACAATGCTTTATCACCTTTGGAACGTATGCGTCCGAAACCTGCATTATCAACGCCACGCTCATAAATATTTTGAGATAATTGCTTTTCTGACTCTTTTAATCTATCTCTCGCATCCATTCTTGCGATTAATTTCATTCTATCCTCTATAAGCTCTTGTTTTCTTGTTTGCAATGCAAAATAACTTTGAGCAAATGCTATTTCTTCTTTTTTGGGGTCTCCGTTTTGTGCTATCAAATAGCATGCATATCGAGTAAGCATATAATCTTGGATTTCTCGTTTTCCACCTTTGCCATGGACTATCAATTTCGTGCCCTCACGAAAATGATACAAAGGCTCTATTCCAGTGCTTTTGCAAGATTCTATCGCTCTATTTATAGCTACAATAAAATTTTCCCATCTTGCATAACCTAAGCATTCCTGCAAATCCCTGGCATACCAAAATTCAATATTGTTTTCAGTATCAACGTTCAATATTTCGTCAAAGCTTTTATACAGTTTTTCTAAATTTGAACTAAGCATTTAATCTCTCCTCAAAAATAATTATTTCTTATACGCCATCATTGATGACCAGGTCTTTTAAGATCGCCGCAACAGTTGCTTCTTTTTCCCAATGGCTCATATTGCCGATGTGTTCAAAGCTTGCGATGTATCCCAGGAACTCAATAATGATCTTGCGGCCATTCCCATCATAAGTGGGGACTTCGTTTTTCAACCAGTTTTTCCCCGGAAAAACACAGAGGGGTCAGACCTACACAATTTACAAAATGCACAACTCTCGGAATACCTCTGTTTATAGCAGGAGTCATAGAAAAAACTTCAGATGGTTCAGCCCCACATAATTCACAAATCAGGAATTCTCTAAATCTTTTAAACCTTTTTTTCCAGTTGAACTTCGACTTTCATAGCCGCTTCAAATCTTATGCTTCGCTCTGCTGTGCCGATGTCAGGAGTAGATACCTTTATGTCAAATGTATAGGTCAGACCCTATTGGTGTTCTCCATATTTTCCCAAGGTTAGCCTTTCTGTCAGTTA
>JBFXIQ010000121.1:0-3047 GCA_050175815.1 Synergistaceae bacterium | reverse complement strand
TATTCCCGTTCCAGTTCGAATAGTCTGCTGCAGAAATCAAGTCCTTTCTGAGAGACGCTGTTTGTCCTTTCTTCAGGAGGGGCAGCCTCCACAGCTTCGTGGAATTTTCTTCTCGCATGAGCCTTATCCAAGTTCTCGAATAAGGCTCATTATCCCAGATGTATGATTATCCGAGGAGATTCGGCGCATGCTGCATAATTGCTGTATTTTCATCATTTTTCTCAAATAATCCTTCTCCCGTTACAATAGAAATGTGTATTAATATTTCTGTTGTGAAAGGAGACAGTTATGAGTACAAGACAATGCGGCTGCCAGTTGTTTGATTCATCGAAGGAGGGTCTACTGAAACTACTTAAGGACAAGGCCTACGGAAATGATACTATCAATAATTATCGCCGGAAGCTGAATCAGCTTGAGCGACATATGATTACGAATGACATCGTCACTTATGACCCGTCTGTAGGCCAGAGATTTATTGATGATTATCTTTCAACGCATGCACTCAGTAAAGGCAATCGGCAATACATTAATACAGTCATTCATCGCTTAGATGATTACTGTGTTAATAAGTATCAAATCCAGCGAAAACCGGAACTCACCCCATTGCCCGAAAGCTACACCACATTGATGGATGCATATCTGCAAAAATACAGGGATGATGGAAACAGGGAATCAACAATCATTGTAAAGAGATATTTCCTTCGGGAATTCTATTACCATCTCGAATCCCTTGGATGCCATGACCTTAGGGATGCAGACGCTGCCATCATTGGCAAGGCATGCCTCATGCTGAACAACAAAGACGGATGGGCTGTCATCAGGATGTTTCTGCGGTATCTGAATTTTGCAGGTCTGATAAATCATGATTTCTCAACTATCATCCCTCATTTTAAGAGAGCGTTCCGCCTTCCGAGTACCTATACAGAGGATGAAGTCAACCGTTTTGAGGAAACGATAGATACTAACTCCAAAATCGGAAAACGCGATTGTGCGATGCTGCTTCTCGCAACTCGGCTTGGGATGAGATCCGGCGATATAGCAAACCTCACTTTTTCGTCGCTTGACTTCGGTAACGACACTATCAGTATTACACAGGAAAAGACGGGTGAGCCTCTTGTCCTTCCCATGATCCAGGCAGTAAAAACTGCATTGGCTGATTATCTTAAGAACGGAAGGCCGGCATCGGGTCAGCCTTATGTATTCTTGAGGGCAAATGCCCCATTCGAGAAGATAACTACTTCTGTAGTCCGCTTCGAGACTAACAAATATTTCGGTAAGGCTGGCATCGATATCACTGATAAGAAGCATGGCCCCCATGTGTTCCGTTCTTCTCTGGCCAGTTCAATGATAAACCATCAGGTGTCATACGATGTAGTACGGAAAATCCTTGGACATACAGACCCTGATGCCGTCAAGCACTATGCAAGGGTTGATATCGAGAGGCTTCGCGAGTATGCTATTGAACCACCTGCACCTTCCGGTTGTTTCAAAGAGTTTCTGGAAGGCAGGTGGCAGTTATGAGGACATTCAATAGTCCCTTCCAGAAAGAACTTGAAGATTTTCTGTTCTTGCGACATGCATCACTCAGTAAGAGCGCATATGCCCATGACTGTCATTATCTTGCAGATTTTGATACGTTTTCAGCTAGATGTACAAATGAAAAGTCCGTATCAGAAACCCTGATTAATAACTGGATTCATACCCTAAATGGAAAGAACAGTTCCATAGCAAATGAGATCATAGTCATACGTATTTTTATGAAGTACCTTAACAGTATCGGGATTACCTCTTATATTCCTCCGATACCAAAGGTCGCTGATGACTATGTGCCATATATCTTCTCGGATGAGGAACTTGAACGGATATATCTACGGGCAGACAACCTTGATGTCTCAAACGCAAAGAAGAATCCGCTGATTCAGTACGAGTTTCCCATGGTCATCAGGCTCATGTATGGCTGCGGGCTCCGGATAGGAGAGACGCTTGCCTTAAAGATGAAGGATGTAGACCTGCTTGGTGGGATCTTGATTATGAGGCATACAAAAGGTGACAAGCAGCGTCTAGTGCCGATGAATCCTTTGTTGACTGAGATTCTGGAACGTTACTGTCTGGCAATAGGAATCGTTGGGGTTCCAGATGCCTGGCTGTTTCCCGTTTTTGGAAAAGATGAATCAATGTCGCCGAAGGATACCCAGCACTGCTTTGAGAAGATACTCCGTCTTGTCGAGATATCTTTACCCGGACGGAAAAAGCATGAACGCGGTCCCTGCCTGCATTGCATGCGTCATGTTTTCGTCTTCAAGTCCTTTGCCGCTGCAGAAAAAGCTGGGAGAAAGATCGATGATTCAGTACCTTATCTATCCATATATCTCGGGCATGACAGCCTACAGGAAACCGAAAAATACATGAAGTTCAGCAGTGAACTGTTTCCCGAGGCGATGAAGCTGTTCTCTGATTATTCAGCAGATGTATTTCCGGAGGTGACGTATGAAACATAAAGCCTCCTCATTTCTTGAACTGCTGAACAGTTTTGTAACAGAATACCTTCCGAGTGCTGTAGGTGCCAGCCCGAATACAATAAAGTCGTATAAAGCAGCTTTCAGACTGCTTCTGAAATATATGTATCAGGAGAAAGGTATCTCAGCTGACCAGATATCTTTTGAGGCTCTCGATTACCAAACAATGATCGACTTCCTGTCGTGGCTTGAAAAGTCCCGAGGATGTAGTGCAACCACTAAGAACCAGCGCCTGTCAGCACTTGCGTCATTCTCCTCTTATGCACAAAACAGGGATTTCGCAGCAGCATCGACATTCAGAAGCAGTGTCACAAGGATTCCGATGAAGAAAACCACACATAAGAATCGGGCGGTCTTCACAAGGGAAGAGGTCACAATCCTGCTGAGGCTTCCATATGATCACTATGAGATCGGTCTTAGGGATAAAGTGCTTCTGAGTCTCATGTACGCTAGTGGCGCAAGGGCTCAGGAAATATGTGACTTTACTGTGAAGGACATTCAATTCTCGGAAAAAGGCGCTTCTCTTAACAT
>JBFXIQ010000120.1:0-3096 GCA_050175815.1 Synergistaceae bacterium | reverse complement strand
AAGCTGATGAAGTCCAGGTCTTCGAAAAGGGGAACTCTTTCGAGGAGACACAAAAATATCCCGATCTGCCAAAGATCGTATATGTCTGCATGAATATAACGCAGGGTCTGCTTCACGACACATACCTTTATGCGAACGACCTGAAGCCCGCTCTGCCGACTCTCCTTCACCCCAACGAAGTACTTGACGGGGCCATGGTCTCAGGAAACTGCGTATCAGCATGCGACAAAAATACTACATGGCACCATCTCCACAATCCTATTGTCCAGGCTCTTTACGCGAGACACGGCAAAGAGATCAACTTTATGGGAATGATCCCCACCCAGGAAAGCACTGTTATGGACGGCAAACTAAGGGCGGCAGCCATGAACCTTTCGATAGCACAGCAGCTTGGAGCCGACGGAGCGATAATATCAGAGGAAGGGTACGGAAACCCTGACACAGACCTCTGCCTGAATGCCAGATTCTTTGAGGACGCCGGGATCAAAGCTGTCCTTGTCTCCGATGAATCAGCGGGAACTGACGGAGCAAGCCAGAGTCTTGCGGATGCAACACCGGAACTTGATGCTTTCATCTCCACAGGAAACGTTAATGAGATGATAGAAGTACCGGCTATGGACAAAGTTATCGGCTGTAAAGAAGCAATATCCCTTCTTTCTGGCGGTGCTGAAGAGAGCCTGAGAAGTGACGGTTCGATGTTTGTCGAACTTCAGTCGGTCATTGCTTCAACTGCGGAGATCGGCTTCAACAAACTTGGCTGCGAGTGGATCTAAAAAGGAGGCGGCTGAAATGACATACAGAATAGTTCATTACGTAAACCAGTTCTACGCCGGAATAGGCGGAGAAGATATGGCAGACCACAAGCCGGAGCTTAGGGAAGGTTTTGTCGGTCCCGGAATGCAGATCGAGAAGCTCTTCGAAGAAGAGGGCAAAGTCGTAGGAACTGTAATATGCGGAGACGGATATTACGGCGAGCACACTGATCAGGCAAGGATGGAGTGCCTTGAGAAGATAAAGGGGCTTCAGCCGGACATCCTCTTTGCAGGTCCTGCATTCAACGCAGGAAGGTACGGTTTCGCCTGCGGAGATATAGCCGCAACAGTAGGAAAGGAACTAAATATCCCCACGGTATCGGCGATGTATCCCGAAAATCCCGGAGTTGAGCTTTACTCCAAGAAGACATATATAGCAATAACAAGTGACAGTGCCAGGGGCATGGCAAAAGCAATTCCCGCCATGGTCGGCATCGGGAAAAAGCTGCTAAAGGGCGAGAAGATGGGACCGGCAAGACTGGAAGGTTACATCCACCGCGGCATAAGGAAATCATTCTTCCATGAGAAGAGCGGCGCAGAGAGAGCTGTTGAAATGCTGCTGGCCAAATTAAAAGGTGAGAGCTTCCGTACAGAGTACGAGATGCCGGTCTTCAACAAGATCCCGCCTGCAGCTCCTGTAAGTGACCTCAGCAAAGCAACGATCGCGCTTGTATCTTCGGGCGGCATAGTCCCCAAGGGTAACCCGGACCATATAAGAGTTTCATCTGCAGAAAGTTTCGGCGCTTATGACATTTCTGAGCTCAAGAATATGACGCCCGAAAATTACGAGTCTATCCACGGAGGATATGACAGAGAGTGGGCAAACGTTGACCCGGATGTCGTCCTTCCCCTTGATGTAATGCGCGAGCTGGAAGCTGAAGGAGTTATCGGAAAGATCCATCCGATTTTCTACACTACGACGGGAACGGGAACAGCCGTTGCAAACGCGGAAAGATTTGGCAAGGAAATTGGCGAAGAGCTTAAAAAAGCAGGGGTAGACGCGGCAATACTGACATCCACCTGAGGAACCTGCACTCGATGCGGCGCATCGATGACCCGCGAGATCGAAAGAGTAGCAGGTATACCAGTTGTTCAGATAGCAACGATAGTCCCTATAATGCTCACTGTCGGCACAAACAGGATAGTTCCTGGAGTAGCGATACCTCATCCGACCGGCAACCCTGCACTGGGTCCGGAAGGCGATAAAGCAGTCAGGAGAGAGCTGCTGCTACGCTCTTTCAAGGCATTGACAACACCAGTAACAGAGCAGACTATTTTTGAAAAATGATTTTTCAGGCAGGCTGTGATAAATGTGACAAAGATCACAGTCTACTTTTTTATAATTTAAGGAGAGACCGGAAATGGCGGGAAAGATACTTCAGATAGTGACGAACAACCCTGATATCTACTGGAGCCCTGAGATGCCTTACGGTGTAGTCTTTACAGAGGGCTCTCCCCTGGATGTGCTGGATAAGACTGAGGAACTTCTTCAGCATGGGTGGCGTCTTCTCTCTGCACCGCTTCCTCCAAATGTGCCGATAATGCGGGGCCCTTACAGATCGCTTGTCATTGAGGAATCTGAGTCAAAGTACGATAAGGACGGCATTATCGCAATAGAGAAAGCTAGAGACAGATATTTGATAGAAAGACAGAAAAACTGTGCTGAACCTCAGGAAGATTTTGCTCTTATTGACCGACAGATGCTTCAGAGAGCTTTAAGGGATATTTCCATACTGAACAATATTTCTTCATAGTTTTTAACTGTCAGGGCTTATATTTAATGATAACAAGTGATACCATAAGCAGGACAGGTTTTCAGGCATATAGTATTTCAGGAGGCGATTCCGAATGATCGAATTGACAAAGGAAAATTGTGACGCAGAGGTCCGTGAAGAGAAAGAACTCCCCGTAGTTGTGGATTTCTGGGGACCTCAGTGCGTCCCGTGCATGGGACTTATGCCCCATTACATGGAAATGGCAAAAGAATTTGAGGGCAAGGCCAAGTTCACAAAGGTAGACTGCTCTGTAAACAAGAGAGTTGCAATGGGGTTCCGGGTAATGGGTCTTCCCACATTCCTTTTCTGGAAAGACGGGGTCGAAGTTAGGCGCCTGACCAAAGAAGAGTGTACTCCGGAATCGATCAGGGCAGAGATAGAAAAACTCATCGCATAGGCTTCAACGTCCATCCCGGACGCGCAAAAAAATATAAACCTAAGGAGGTGTTCAGCCATGGGCAAACTGGCAGGTAAGAAACTTCTCCTCCTGGGAGAAAGGGACGGCGTCC
>JBFXIQ010000119.1:0-3112 GCA_050175815.1 Synergistaceae bacterium | reverse complement strand
TAACGTCCTTAAAGAGCGGCCATTCTCGGGGGTGTTTCGATATTGGAGATAATCCAAAAAGCGCTTAGCTGCAAGTGAGAGGTTTTTCTTATTTCTCATCGCCAGACAGATTTTACGGCAGACAGGCACATCAAGTTCCTTGGCTACTATCCGGTACGGGGTCCTTTTCAGCATGAGCTCCGGCAGTATGCTGATGCCCAGGCCGCATTCGACCATCGACATTACGGCGTAATCGCTGCAGGTCACAAACTGCACCTTTGGCTTGATCCTATATCGTGTGATGATTTCGGCAATTTCGGGTTCCATTGTTTTTTGAGGAAGTATAAAGGTCTCGTCAGACAAAGCTGATGCGGGAAAGCAATCGTGTTCCGCCATCGGGTGATCCTCCGGCAGTACTACTAGCAGACGGTCATTTTCCAAAAATACCGTTTCCAGTTCGGGTTTTGTGGGCAGCCTGAGGAAGCCGCAGTCAACACGCCCTTCAAGGATCCAGTTTTCTATTTCTGCGTAATCACTTAGGAGAAGCTCATATTCTATATGGGGGTAATCCCCTTTGAATCTTTTTATCATGTCAGGAAGCCAGTTGGTCGCCATGCTTGCAAAAGCACCAATACGAATCAATCCGGACTGAAGTCCATGCATCTCGCTGATCTGCATTTGCATCTTTTCATGTTCGCTGCAGATGTTTTTTGCGTAAGGAAGCAGTTTGAGGCCGTCGGAAGTCAGGTTCACGCCCGAACGCCCACGCTCAAGAAGGGGCACTTCCCAATCCCTCTCCAGGTCGCTGATCATTCGGCTGATGCCGGACTGTGAATAACCCAGTGCTTCGGCCGCCTTCGTAAAACTGCCTAGCTCTACGGTTTTAATAAATACGAGGTATTTTTGAATGCTCATTTATTCCTGCATTTATCCATCTGAATTTGTCATACCTTCCATGATAAAATGCCGCTTTTGTAATCAATAATAGTATGACATACTCTGCAAAAGTAAACAAGAGAAAGGGAGGGATCGGTATGTTGTTTATCAGTGACATCTTAACGACTGTGCCGGAGTTTTATCAGACTCCGCTGCATGAAAAGGTCTATAAAACGTTGATGGAACTTGAGATCCCATTTCAGCGCGTCGAGACCGAAGAAATCATAACGATGGAGGACTGCATTCAGGTAAATCAAAAGCTGCAGATGAAGATGGTGAAGACGCTCTTTCTGTGCAATCGTCAGCAGACTGAATTTTATCTTTTCATCACCTGTGGTGATAAACCATTCAAATCAAAGGAATTTTCATCGGCTCTTGGAATTTCCCGTCTTTCCTTTGCACCTGCAGAACTGATGGAGAAGATGCTCGGAACAAAAATAGGCTCTGCCACTGTATTTAGTGCTTTGCTCGATAAAAAAGACGCCTTAAGAATAGTTTTTGACAAGGACGTTGCCGAGAAAGAATGGTATGGATGCAGCGACGGTACAACGACCGGCTACATGAAAGTAAAGACCGGGGATATACTGCATAAATTTCTGGGTCACACAAAGCATCCTGTTGAAATATTAACGATTTAGTTTTTTTAACAAAAGACCTGAAAACACAATCTTAAAGGAGATGTTGAGATGAGCGAAAAAAGCAAAGATTCTGTTACTGAAGACCTGGCTCGCCTGTTTGGAGTTACAGCTGAGGAACTGACCCGCCTCTTTGTTCTCAGTGAAGAACAATTGATGGAACTGAACGAGGTCGAATTCAGGGCCAGGATGCGTGAACGCTGTCACCACACATTGGAGATCCCGACATATGAAAGCGCCTATTTCGGCACACCGCTTCCCGCGGATCAGACTGAAACAGTTGAGAAAATGCTTCGGGTCTGGGACAGGCGCGGACTTTCGCACGAACTGGTGGAATATCGCTTTGCAACGACGATATTAGGCTATGCAAAAAAAAGGATCGCAGGTGAACCTGTAGATTTGAGCGTACACGAACCCAAATGGCTCACTCCCGAGGAACAGGAAGTCTTTGAAAGGGTAATTTATCAGAGGCGTACGGTACGCCAGTGGGATCTTAAACGCTATGTCGACGATGAACTTATCGACAAGGTGCTTAAGGCCGGGCTTTGGGGTCCGCATGGCTGTAACCTGCAGTCCATAAGATATATGGTTATACGCGAAGATGTTGAACCCGGACTGTTTGAAGGAAGCGATGTTCCGGGCGGACCGGTCCATGTAGTTGTGATGCAGGACAGGCGCTGCTACGATGCAAATAAGCTTATGCCTCCATTTAACTTGCTTCTGGACTGCGGTGCGGCTACTCAGAACATCGTCCTTGCTGCCCACGCATACGGATTGGGGGGCTGCTGGCTCACTTTCTCGGATGTGATGCGCGAGAGGCTGATAAAACACTACTCTATCCCCGAACATTACGATGTAGTCACCTATGTCGATATGGGCTGGCCTGATCAGAGCCCCTGCCCTATCTGGCGCTGCGGTGTGGAAGAGGCGGTCGTATACCGTTCTTTGCCCAATAAGAAAAAGTAAGAGAGAGGTGGAAAAATGCTATATCTCAACGGAAACGAAATAATGCAGGCAATTTCAACCGATGAAGTTATGGAAGCAGTGGCTGATGCTTACGTCCTTTTTGACAAAGGCACCTGTTACATTCCGGACAGGGCGTTCTTTGCTCACGGCGGCAACAAAATGATCTATATGCCATGTTTTGCCCCTGATGCTCTTATCACGAAGATACTCTCCTTTTTCCCTGAAAACTACAAAAAGGGAAAGCCCACCCTGGACGGAGTAGTGCTTTGGAAAGATCCCGAAAGCGGAGAAATACTGTCCATCATGGATGCTAAAAAGATCACGGCGTTGCGTACCGGTGCCGCTGCGGGCCTTGCTGTCCGGTATTTATCAGATCCCGGGAGCAAAAGGCTTGGAATAGTCGGTACTGGGATGCAGGGGCTTCATCTGGCAATGTTCGCCTCGACAGTTCGTCAGATCGAAGAGATATTCCTTTACGATACTTTCCGTAAAGAGGCGGACACATTCGCAAATGACCTTGAGAAATTGCTGGGACGCCGTGTGAAGTGCACACTGTGCGGCGATGCCTCAGAACTGCTCCAAAAAAGCGAGATAGT
>JBFXIQ010000118.1:0-3404 GCA_050175815.1 Synergistaceae bacterium | reverse complement strand
GGAATTGCATGTCAACATCAGAGGAATTTATGATCTATCTTTCTGACCAGCTTAGAGATGCAGGCATCATAACTTATAGGAAAATGTTCGGTGAATATGCTCTCTACTGTGATTCCAAAGTTATAGGTCTGGTCTGTGATGGGCAGTTTTTTCTCAAAAAGACAGATGCCGGACGAAAGCTTCTTAAGGAAGTGTGCGAGGCTCCGGCTTATAATGGAGCAAAACCCTCATTTCTGATAACATCGACTGACGACAGGGAGTATCTTACAAAACTTGTCAGGGCGACCTGCAGTGAATTGCCCTATCCCAAACAAAAAAAGAAAAAGGTAAAAAATAACTGTGACAGCGGGGAATATGTCTGTTACTGTTCAAAGGTAACAGAAAAAATGATAGCTGAAGCCGTCACAAATGGGGCCGACTCCCCCGAAAAGGTCATCTCAGCAACAGGCGCAATGAAAGACCCGGACTGCAAAGTCAAAAACCCAAAAGGCACCTGATGTTATGAGGACATAGTCCTGGTGTTCGGGAAACACTTCGAAGAAAAGAGAAGTCAAAATAAAGCAAAGTATAAGGAGTGATCCGGATGAAGGTAATCGCCGTGAACGGAAGTCCCAGAGAGGATGGAAACACATCTGCTGCACTGAAAATAATGGCTGAGGAGCTGGAAAAAGAAGGGATAATTGTCGAAACTGTAAACATAGGACATCTTGCTGTCCGCGGCTGCACAGCCTGCGGCTACTGCGCAAGCTCAGACAACAACGAATGTGTTTTCAAAGATGACCCGGTAAACGAAACGGCCGCAAAGATACGCGAGGCGGACGGATTTATAATTGCCTCCCCCACCTATTACGCTGGGATAGCGGGTACCATGAAATCATTTCTTGACAGACTCTTCTATTCGAGCTCAAGGCACTTCAAGTACAAGGTCGCGGCCGCGGTAACGGCAGTGAGGCGAACGGGCGGGATAGATACCCTTCATCAGCTGAAGAACTACCTTGACCTCGCACAGACAGTAACTCCCCCATCTCAGTACTGGACAGTGGTATACGGAAGGACAGGGGGAGAAATGCTTCAGGACGCAGAAGGCGTACAGACGATAAGAAAAAATGCCGGAGCTATGGCGTGGCTTATCAAGGTTATCAGCGAGGGGAAAAAGACTGTTCCGCTGCCTCCTGAAGAAAAAAGGGTCTTTACCAATTTTATCCGCTGATCATATGACAGAGAAAACGGAAAACCGGTGATAAAATGCCAGATAACTATTATACAAACAGCCTGAACGCCCAAAGGTTATGGCAGGTCTATGACACAGCGATACCAAGGGTATCGCTGTGTCTTCAACGTGAGACAGCCTTTGTGCGTGACCGTCTGAAAAAGACTGACGCCGTGCTTGAGATCGCGGCCGGATACGGCAGGATCATGAAGGAGCTCGCTCCTTTTGTAGGCAGTATTACCGGTATAGAGATATCGGGCGGCAACGTACATTTTGGAGAAGAATATCTTAAAAACATCGCCAATACTGAGTTACTGGTCATGGACGCCCATAATATTGACTATGACAGCTGTTTCGACGCAGTCCTGTGCCTGCAGAACGGTCTTTCCGCGATCAGGGCAGATGTCCCCGAAGCCTTTGCAGCAAAAGTAATAAGGGCTCTTAAAATAGGAGGCAAAGCATATTTCAGCACATACCACCCAAATTTCTGGGAACAAAGGATCGAGTGGTTTCAGGAACAGGCAAGCAAAGGTTTGATCGGAGAACTTGATATGGAGAAGACAAAAAATGGAGTTATCATTTGCAAAGACGGCTTCCGTGCCACCACGCACTCCATAACTGACCTTGAAAAAATTGGGCGCTCCACAAACTGCGATTGGCAGATATTCGAAGTGGATGACTCAAGCATCTTCCTTGTGGTCGAGAAATAGGGCTGATAATTTATTAATTCAAAATGGCTTCGATCATCGATCGGAGCCATTTTGAATTAACGACAATATCTACAATTGTTTAAGCGGTATCTTTATTTCCGGAAATGCACCTTTGGTCAATTCATTAGGGTGTTTCTGGGCAGTATTTACCTTGCGTTCCTATTAATTCTAACGCTCTCTTTGTAGTCTATCCCGTGGCTTCGCTGTTCGGCCATGACAAAATTATAAAGTTCGTCGGAAGCGGCAAGCTTTTCCGGCGCGATAACTCCTTTTTCTTTTATAAGCCCTTTGACTATGGCCTGTGCGAAAATAGAGCATGAAAAGCCGGTACAGCGACCCATAGAGTTTTTCCAGGTCTTCTCGTCAAATATATCCCAGAGATCCCAGGTGTAGGTCACAAGATCCCTTCCTTTGTATCCGGAGACTTCTACCTGCATTATTGTAAGATCCCTGTCGCCCTTTTCAGGCTCCATCTTCCACATTGGAAACAGCAGGTCACAGGCTATGTCACGCGGAACTACTTCAACCCCGCCCAGATCCCGCTTTTCTTCGTCAAATAGTCCCATCTCGCGGAGAAGACGCATCTGTGCAACATGTCCCGGCCATCTCATTGTTCGTTCCTCCATGTTTTTCGCCTTAATGTTTTTTATAAGGGAACGAAGTCCGTCTGTGATGAACGTCTCAAGGAGTCCGGCTTTGGGGAACTCCTTCTCATAAAGTTCTCCCATCGCCTCGCATACAACGGGACTATGATCTTTTACATATCTTGCGGGACGGGTGTATTCCTCTATCACATCAGCAGCTGACCAGGTGATCTGATAATTGAAGGGCGGAACCGGCTTATGCGGGATCCCTCCCACATAGATAACTGCATCTTCGACTTCATCAAGAAGTGCGGCTCCCCTGCCCACCAGGAAGTTGGACATGCCCGGCGCGACTCCAATATCCGGAACTGCCGTAACTCCGTATTCTTTTGCAAGTCCGTCAAGCTCTTCAAAATCCTCGGGCATGAAGGATATGTCAGCCATGTTTTTCCCGGCTCTGATAACTGTCTCCATCATTTTTCTCCCAAACTTTCCGGGAACCCCTGCGGTCACAACATCCGCATCCCTGATCAGCGGGGAAAGGCAGACCGGGTCTGTACAGGAGCAGACAGCTGTTGTGATTTTGGGATGATCCTCTCTTATCAAAGAAAGCGCGTTTTCGTTGAGATCAACTACAGTTACATCGAAACTCGTGCTCATATCTGAGGCTATTATGCTGCCTACCAGCCCTGCTCCGATCTGTACTGCTTTCATAAAGACACCTCCGCCTAAGGAATATTAATTTTATTTTAGCCTGATAAAGTATCTTATGCTCCCGGTCATGACCTGCTATAGTTCCAGACGTTTGAATCCTTGAGGGGCTCAGGGTTTCCTGTGATAACTATCCTGTCGTCTTTAAAGTCTATTTTTGATATCCTTACAGGAAAAGGGATCCTCTCT
>JBFXIQ010000117.1:0-3434 GCA_050175815.1 Synergistaceae bacterium | reverse complement strand
AAAGGGAGAGGTACACATGGTAGTATTGCCAATATCTACTGTCATGACCGATCTGCGCTCGTCTTTTGACGAGTTGCGTGAAAGTCTTTGACCCGTCTACACTGAAAACAAGGATAGAAGAACTTCAAAAACTTACAGTTGAACCCGACTTCTGGTCCTCGGACAATGCCCATGAGGTAAACAGGGAGATCTCACTTCTTCAGTCCAGACTTGACAAAATCGAATCATCACAAAATGAGCTTCTTGAGCTCGAAGCTATCGCTGAGCTGCTGAGTGAAGTTGATGATCCTGAGTTAAATTCAGAGTTCTATACCAGGTCGGCAGCGTTGGCAAAAAGCATCGAAGCATACCAGATATTAGTGCTGCTTGACGGAGAATATGACTCCGGCGACGCGATAATGACCATTCATGCCGGGGCCGGTGGCCTGGACTCACAGGACTGGGCAGAAATGCTCTACCGTATGTACATGCGCTGGGCAGAATCAAATAAATTTACAGTAAAGCTTATTGATGAACTGCCCGATCAGGAAGCCGGGATAAAAAGCGTAACTATTTCTATTAACGGAGATTACGCATATGGATATTTGAAAGGCGAGCAGGGAGTACACAGACTTGTAAGGATATCTCCCTTCGATTCAGCGAAACGGCGTCACACAAGTTTCGCCTCAATTGAAGTTATGCCTGTACTTCCGGACAGTGTCGAAGTAGAGATCAGGCCCGAGGATCTGAAAGTGGACACGTTCCGTTCAAGCGGAGCCGGCGGCCAGTATGTCAACATGACGGACTCTGCGATAAGGATAACCCATATGCCGTCCGGAATAGTCGTCAGCTGTCAGACAGAACGATCTCAGCACATGAACAGGGCGACCGCGATGCAGGTACTTCGTTCAAAGCTCTTTGAGAAGATGCTCAGGGAGAGGCAGGCTCAGCTTGACAACATACAAGGCGAAAAAAGAACTGTTGCGTGGGGAAGTCAGATACGGTCCTATACGCTTCAGCCCTTCCAGCTGATCAAGGATCACCGTTCAGGATGTGAAATTGGAAATGTCCAGGCAGTACTGGACGGTGACCTTGATGAGCTTATAATGAGTTATTTAAGGTATATGAAAACCGGAAAACCCCAAAACGGGAGTGACAATTGAAGATGAATATAAATTCTCTGCATCGCCTGAAACCGCTAAAAATTGAGAAGATCGCCCCACCGGTCCAGGAACAAGGCGGTTTTTTGCTCAAATTAACAGTAATCGCGGCCATATTACTCTTTTTTGGGAGTGTATTGCTGCCGGTGTCATCCTGTGCGGCTGAAAATAAGCCATTCGTCCCGGCTGACCCTGTCTTGCCTCTGTCGCAGATAAAACCGGGAATGAAAGC
Source organism: Synergistaceae bacterium (assembly GCA_050175815.1). Taxonomy (GTDB): domain Bacteria; phylum Synergistota; class Synergistia; order Synergistales; family Synergistaceae; genus Caenicola. The sequence continues at coordinate 2,063 of JBFXIQ010000117.1, read as the reverse complement.
TGAAATAAGAACAGTGCTGCATGGAACTAAGATATCCAGGTTTCCTGCGACTCTGCTTGGCATAGTTCCAAGGAAGACAAGCCCGAAAAACCTTGTCCTTATAAGGGTAGACGACCCTTATGTGAGGGCAAATGGAGGCATCGCAGCAGGAATGAGCGGTTCTCCTGTATATGTCGGAGGGAAACTCGTCGGCGCTATAGGTTACGGATGGCAGTTCAGCGACAACAACCTTGGCCTTGTCACACCGATCGAGGAAATGGTCAAAGCCTTCAACTGGCCGGACAAAATTCCGCCTTTCGGAGTGTCGGCAAAGATACCGAAAGACCCGATCAGTGCGGACATCAAACCTGATGTTAAAGAGAAAAAAACAGAAGAGCCGGTTTCAGACGATGCCAAAGAAGAACCGGCCCCCTGTGATTTTGCAATAGAGGGGGTCACATCAGCGGACGTAACATCAGAAGACCAGTGTTCTGAAGAAGATCCTGCAACTGATAAAGGAACGGAAGAAACAGAAGAGCCGAACGACGAAACGGTTTCCGACGATATAAATACCGAACCGACATCAGAAGACATCGCAAAGCTTTATGATGCCGAACTTGTGCCCCTTGGGATGCCGATACTTGTCGACGGCATCAGCGACAGGGTCACAGAGGAGTTGAAAAAAAGGCTCGGATTGCCTCTGATACCTCTGGGCGGAGCATCGTCAGAAGGCACTGCCGCCAAACTCAACACAAAACCGGAACCCGGATCAGCGATAGGGGCCTCTCTTGCATGGGGCGACATACAGATCGGCGGAATAGGGACACTTACAGCGCTTTCAAAAGACGGACGCTTCATCGGCTTCGGTCACCCGATGGCCGGTCAGGGTGCAGTCGCATACCCATTGACTGAGGCTACGATACTTCAGGTCATACCCGGCATGGAGAGCTCTTTCAAACTCGGATACCAGGGGCCTATAATCGGAATAATAACCCAGGACAGGCCTGAAGCCATTGCCGGCCACATCGGGCAGCTGGCGCCCGCGATAAGTTACAGGGTAAGGTTCAACGACGTTGACAGCAAAAAAGATACTGTAAAAAGATTCCAGACTGCTGCGGATTCTTTCACCGGTCCGGTGATCGGAAGCATGGGAATGCTTGGGATAATTGACGATCTATGGGCACGAAGGGGAGAGGGCACTGCCATTCTCAAATATAAATTCTATGGAGGGAACCTTCCAAAAGGATGGGAGAGGAGAAACATCTTCTTCTCCGACCAAGACCTTATGGGCTCTTTGCTGATGGAATTCGATAACCTTGCGGAGCTCTTTTCGCTCAACCAGTTCCAGGAGATCAGGCCTTTTGGCGTAGAGCTTGACGTTGAAATAACGAGGGACGCCCGAGTCGTTTTCATTGAAAAACTTGAGATAGTCGACAAAAAAGACTCCTATGCCCCGGGTGAGAAGATAGAACTTGAAATAGCACTCAGGCCATGGCGCAAAAGATCGATGATAAAGAAGATCCCGATAACAGTTCCGCAAAATGCTGTAGGCTTCTGCGAGATCCTTGTCAGGGGCGGCGGCATCATGGAACCGGAGCAGGAATCACTTGCGACGGGTCTGCGTGCGATATCGAGCCTTGACGACCTTCTGAAGGAACTGAGCATAAAGGAGACCAACAATCAGATCGTTGCCGAGATCGACGGTCCGCAGTCCAAAGAAAAAGACGGCAAGGAAAAACCAAGCATTGAAGACCTCCTTGACGACCGCCTCCAGAGCGAGATCCGCGCAGAGCGCATCAAAAAGGGCGCAATGGTCATAGTAGACACGAATTACTACGTAGAAGGCCTGCTCCGTAAAATGATAAAAATAAAAAGAGCAGACGGCAAAGAAGAAGCAGGTCCGACAACTGATGAAGAGGCCGCAATGAGAGCCCAGGCCGAAGCGCTGGAAGCTTCAGGCGGAGAGTTGGAAGAAGCTGGAAATGGAGAAGAATCCATTTCCGTGAAACGGCGATTTAATCGCCGTGAAGCAATAGTGAAGCAATGGTGAAACGGTTGTAGGGGCAGGAGCGAGGAACGGGGGA
>JBFXIQ010000116.1:0-3468 GCA_050175815.1 Synergistaceae bacterium | reverse complement strand
GCGGCGAGGTCTTCTCCTGTCAGGCCGTCAGAGACGCAGAATATTTTCGCCTTGTCCCTGGCCCGGCAGTTGCAGACAGACAGCACCGCAGAGACCATGTCAGCTTCCACATCTTCAGGGGAAGCCGCGAGAAGCCTACTGAGGACCTCATCCATGGGCAGCGAGAGCCACTCTCTGAAACGGGGATGGTTGTGAGCCAGTCCTTCTGTGCATGGAGCAGCGAATATCACTACTCCGCCTTTTTTGACTGCGAAGTATGCGCAGGTCGTACCTTTACAGGCCTGCCAATAGTCCATATCTGATGGTGAAGAGCTTACGATGACGATGTCTGCGGGTTCCGGCACACTTATACTGTAGGATCTTTTCGCAAGCTTTACTCCCTCTCTGTGAGCTTTGATGAAGTCTCCTGCAAAAATGCCGGCTACCTCTCCCTCATAGTTCTTTACCGTGTTGACGATAAAGGCTAGTCCGGCGATCTTTGCCACCTCTTCCATGCCCATTCGGCATGGATTGCCGTCTGCCATTCCGAGGGGAATGTCAGGGCAGAAGCCTGCCGCCGCGTGGGTAGCTGATGTGGTAACGAAATCACAGACTCCCGGCTGAAGTATCTTTGCGCCTCCCGAATAACCGGCGTCGCAGTGCGGCACTATATTGCCGATGCCGACCAGGAGATCAGCCCCCAATGCGTATTTGTTTACGTGTACAGGGATCATATAATCGCCTGCAGGGACTGTTCCGAGATCCTTCATGTCTTCGCTCACGTTGGCATCGTGCTGTAGCACTTTGAAACGCCTTACCATTTCAGCACCGAGTTTTTCCAGGATTTCTTCGTCGGTCATGAGCCTGTGGGTTCCGGGAGCTGTGAGGAAACTCATAGCGCTGTCCGGAACACCGTTTTCGTTCAGGTAGTCTGTAATAATAGGCATGATTATGTGCAGGGGGGTGCTTCGAGTGTTGTCCTCAACTAAAAAGACGATATTTTTTTTGCCCCTGGCGAGGTCTTTGAGCGAAGGCGCTCCGATAGGAGATTCAAGCGCGGAGATCAGGGAGCCTTTCAAGTCACAGAGGCCGGGAATTTTGGTCATCTTTCCTTCGAAGATCACAGACTTTTCCGGTGCTTCAAAATATACTTTCCTGTCTCCGTATGGTATGTCGTATCTCATCAGCTTTGCCTTTCTATGGTATGTGACTTGTGTATCGCAAGTATGTAGCCTGTATACATGCATAGATTATACCATTCCGTTTTGGCATTACCCTATGAATAGATCGTCCGGTCAAAAAAGTTTTCTTAAATATGTTTGCATAATAGTATCTGCTAATATTTATGTCAACTCTGAAATTTGTGAATTCTCTTATATCAAAGGTTCAGCTTGTAAACAGATTTTTGTTTATCGATCCGGCCGGATGTAGGATATTGCCGGATATTCAATGAAATATATGGACAAAACTGTGATAAAGATGTATGTTTGCTGTATACAGTTAAGTTAAAATAATGGAGGGTGTCATTAATGCATGACCACGAAAAGGCCAGCTGGACCAAAGCATACGAGTGGATCCGTGACGCTATCGAAGCAAGAGAGATCGAGATGGGAGCTCCCTTGCCCGAAAACCATCTTGCCAGGGAGATAGGTGTCAGCAGAACGCCTATCCGTGAAGCCCTGCGCAGTCTGGAACAGGACGGATACGTTAAAATAATTCCCCAAAAAGGCGCCTTTGTATCAGAAATATCCCTCGAAGATCTCAAAGAGATATATGACATACGCAAACTGCTTGAACCTTTCGCGGCACTTTCCGCAGTAAACAGGATCCCGGAAGAAGAGATAGACGAGATGGAGAAAGGCTGGAAAGCCCTCAAAAAGGCTGCGATGGCAGGAGAGGTAGACCTGACACGCGTTTCTGAGATGGATCTGCTGCTCCATATGACCATCACTAAATATGCAACTAACAAGCGTATAGGAGTCATTATCTCAACATATCACGCCCAGATAAAGCGCTTTCAGAAGCTTTCCGCACAGTCGCTTTCAAACATACATGAAACGATCGGCCAGCATCTTGAGATATTGGAAAAATTGCGGGAGAGGGATGCCAGGGGGTTGTCCTCTCTGCTCTATGAACATATAGCAAAGAGCGAGAGCAACATAATGAAAGACTATTTTCTCAAGTAGAAGCAGATAGCCGAAGGAAAATATCATTATGAAATTCAGAAGTTCCGAAATACTTTCAGATCCGGTGTTTACAGAAAACAGGGCTCTTTATAAATCCATGGGCTTCTCTGACGAAGACCTCAAAGGTCCGCTTATCGGGATAGCGAACTCGTGGAACGAACTGGTACCAGGACATTACAACCTCAGGAACCTTGCCGATTTCGTAAAAAAGGGCATATACAGGGCAGGCGGCATGGCGGTCGAGTTTGGCGTAATAGCCGCCTGTGACGGACAGTCATGCGGACATAACGGCATGAAATATATACTCCCCACCAGAGACCTTATAGCATGCGACATCGAAGCAATGGCCGAAGCCCACAGGCTTGATGGCATTGTTATGCTTGGATCATGCGACAAAATAGTTCCGGGTATGCTGATGGCGGCCGCCAGGCTGGGCATTCCGGCGATATTGCTTGTCGGAGGTCCAATGGCCGGAGGAGTTTCGTTTGACGGGCGCAAAAGCGACTCCACCTCTGTATCGGAGGCTGTGGGTATGCTGAGTGCCGGACGGATCACAAAAGAGACTTTATCAATGCTCGAAGACAATGCCGCACCCTCATGCGGTTCATGCTCATACTACGGCACCGCCAACTCGATGGGCTGTGCGGCAGAAGCCATGGGCATGTCCCTCCAGGGATCGTCCCTTATACCCGCTACAAGCGCTGCCCGTTCCAGGGCAGCGGAAGAGACCGGGAAAAAGATCGTCGAACTTGTCAGGCAAAACATCACAGCGCACGACATCATTACGAAAGACTCCCTTGAAAACACTGCGAAGATAATGGTCGCTACCGGCGGCTCGACTAACTGCTTCATTCACCTTTCAGCCATAGGGAACGAGATAGGCATAGCACCCGGTACAATGATAGATATTTACGACAGGGCGAGTCAAAATATCCCGTCTATCGCTATGGTAAATCCTGCCTCAGAGTACGATATGGAGGACTTTTACCGCGCCGGAGGAATCCCGCAGGTCATGAAGGAGCTGGAAAACGAGATAGACCTCTCTTGCATGACTGTAAGCGGAAAGAGCCTTGGCGAGAACCTTGAGGATCGGCCAAGTCCCTTCGGAGTTGACAGGCGTGTGATACGTACAAAGGAAGATCCTTTCTGCAAATCGGGCGGTCTGGCAGTGATGCGGGGTAACCTTGCTCCGGGGACCGGCATCACAAAACCCATTGCAATGGATCCGTCGATGTACCATTTTTCCGGGCCTGCAAGAGTTTTTGACTGCGAAGAAGACGCGAATCGGGCGATACTTGACGGG
>JBFXIQ010000115.1:0-3505 GCA_050175815.1 Synergistaceae bacterium | reverse complement strand
GTATTACTGGCCTTAAATAGGCTACGAGAGAGGTGATTTGGCGTGATGGTCACTTACTACCTCTTGCAGGTAGAAGACTTTGGCTTATTCAATGAATACAGTATACTCGAGCACAAAGATTGCTTTGAGATCGTCAGGGACACCTACGAAGACCTCGATGGCCAAACCCGACTCATCAAGACCAAAAAACTGGGCAAAGCTGTGAACATAGCCGAAGCAGTGAAAAAGATCGAAGGAGATCACAAGAAAGTGAACAAACACGCCCGAAAGGCTTCAAAAGAGGTGAGGAGACTCAGAGAATTACTTTAAGGGGTTGCGACACATGACTCTCTTTGAAAGCCGAACAACACTATTTAGAAGCCTTGGATACACAATAGAGGCCAAGCATCGCCTCATCCGCAAAGAAGAGACCAAGTACGCTCTCGAATACAAGCTCGTTGAAAAATTCCATCCCTTTTTTTCAAACGCTGAAGAAGAGGCTGTTTCAAGCGGCTGGCAGGAATTAGCCGTGTTCAGGAGTCCAATCATCGCCAGACGGGCTTTAGAAACGCTTGCGGACTCCTGGACGCTGGAGGATTATGTCAGGGCGGTGGAGAGGCCTCGCCAAGCTCAGAAAGAGTTCGAGAAAGAATTTGAACGCTTAATATGGAGCCAGGAGGTTCGATATCTTGAAAGATCTAGTTAGGAAGGCGAGATATGCCGAAGCCGTGAAAAGATCGAAAAAACAATTCGAAAACGTCTTCCAAGAGGATTGTGTCTCGGAGGATGTGGAGCTCGCCACAGCAGCCCTCCTGGAAGGCTACGAGATCGCTGTCGGCTTCTGCAACCGCGAACAACTACAAAGAGTCTCAGATTTCTTGATGGGGGTCATATACATTGCGAAGAACTCTAAGAACGCTGATGAGCTTGTTGCACGGATGATACGCTACGGCACGTTCTGCAAACTCACACGACCACCACAACTTCCGGGACGGCGAAATCTCAAAGGAATGGGGGGGTGAAGGAAAATGGCTAACAAAGACTTTGTTAAAGCCTTCGACATACGCGAAGAGGGCACCTCGCTACTGACAGGGTTTTTTAAATCGACATTTATTGAGGAGAACGCGTACAACTGCTTGTTTTCTTCGCAGATTTACAGAAAGAAGGCAGCAGCCCATGCGGGAATCAAAATGCACTACGCACATGAGCTGAAATGGGATATAACGTTCCATGTCGAAGAAGTGAAGCGATTGGAGCTTATAAACGTCCCCATGAAGGTGCTGGACAGAATGAAATTCTACGAGACCACAATAGAGAACGCAAATGTCGTATTCTACACCCACGGGGTCGGAGAGGGCTGCTGCCACGGAGAACTCATAGTATTCTACAGCGACAAACAAAGGAAGAAACAATCCATGCGTTGCGATTCGCCCGCCAGGGCTGTCGTTGTCCCTGGCGGGATAGAGGTTGTAGGATTGGAGAAGGAGGTGAGGAAATGATATTCCAGCGTTTTATCAGTCTCTGCAAGTTGAACTGGAAATACCCGGGGATACAAGTCCTCACAAGCCAGAGAATCAACGGAGAATATATCAGAATTATTCTTTCGAATGGCAACGATGGCAGTCACACGCTCATCTTCGACAACCACAGAAGAAAACGGGAAACACAGGTAGAAAGCGTCGAGCAGGTCATAGAGGAGCTGAGGGGGCTGCGCAATTGGCTGCTCCTCAATTAAAGCTCGAAGATTTTGTGGATATAGGAGTGACTGACAGAGAACAATGGGTCAATATAGTGGATATACACACGCCAAAGATGTATTCAGCGTGTATCCGTGCTTCCAAGAAGACATACTTGGTTGTCATCCAGGAGCTGGGCACGACAGAGAGGCTGCTGCGTCAGATCCTTGAGTTGAATAATAAAAAGAGGACGATCGCCGACAGGACATTCGACAAGGACACGATAGAGGAAATAAAGGGTAAGCTCGCGGGCTTGACGTATGCCACAGAATACATGTCATGGTATGATTTTGTGCCCGAGGAGATGATCGCATGTTCCCGAAACTCGAAGGATATCTCAAAATAACCCTTGAGAATCAGCGTCAGGCGTTGAAGCTCGTCGGGTACAAAAATTATTTCGCAGGGCGCCTAGTCGGGTACAGATATGACATAGAAAACGGCAAACGAGTCACATACATCCAGAATACCCAAGAGGACTTCTACAAGGTCGCCAGAGAAGCGATGGAGCGAGAAGATAGCTACGAATGGCTCGCCAGGAAACTTGAAGACATCTTAGATGAAGAAACTGTCAGCAAGCTCGAGAATACCATCCCCAACCCTATAGACTCTCTCACAGAGTTGCTAATCGACGGTGAGGTGCGGGAAGGCGGCCAAACGGAATATCCTGAGTCCTTCAACGAATATCCGCAGCCTATACAAGACGCTGCGAATAAAATCGTCAGCAAAGCAGAAAACGGCGAAATCGACTTGTTCGAGTGGTTTATCAGCGTCTTGGACAAGATTCATGTCGGCGACAGGAAAGAGAAGGCCCTTTGTCTCTTGTCGATTGGCACGCTCTTCGTAGAGAACGCCGATCCCGTACATCAGGCGATTCGAGGCCGCAGCGGCACAGGGAAAACGCACATGGCCAAATCAGTGTGCAAGATCGTCCCTGAGCGGTTCGTACATATAATCCAGAGCAGCAGCCCCCTTTATCTCTTTTATGCCAACGGAGCTGAGGATTTCGAATGCGAGAAGAGCAGAGACGACTACAACATCTACGTATTCGATGATGTGCCTCTCAACGAGAGTATAATCGACGTTGCGAAGGTCCTGACGGATAACGAGCACAAGGAGAAGGTCCACAGGACAGTTGCGGACCAGAGAGCTCATGAATACAGGATTCCGGGCAAGGGGCTGGTCTTTTTCACAAGAGCAAGGGATATGGGCGACGAAGAGCTGAACAACCGACTCTTATACAATAACCCTCAGGAGGACAGCAAACACAAAAAGGAGCTCTTAGAGTTCGTGAGACGGCGCAAAGCGAGAGGAAAATCCAAAAAACTTGAAATGATACTATCCCTGGCCAGGGCTGCCTTCGAGAAACTCATAGAATACCCAATTAAGGTCGTGAACCCATGGTTTGAATTCCTAGCACTCGAGGACCACGAGGACGTGGCACCACGTGAATTAGAACGACTATATGACATTACCAAGGCTGTGACCTTCTTCAGACAATTCCAACGCAAAATGATCTACCAGAATGACTTGATTCTTGGAACCAGGGAAGATCTGCTCGACGCTCTTAAAATCTGGGGAGCAGTGGACCTCCTAGAAAAATTCAAGATCGACAAATCCCAGATCAGACTAATCAGCCTCTTAGAACCCTATTCTCAAGAGACTCTCAACGCGTGGAGAGAATCGTACGAAGACGACCCCGAGGACTTCAAGGAGAACCCTCATGCCCCCACATACAAAAATCTCGCCAGAAAACTCGGCGTGGCCAGAAGGACGGTCAGAGACTGGATCCA
>JBFXIQ010000114.1:0-3506 GCA_050175815.1 Synergistaceae bacterium | reverse complement strand
TGTCTCCGGTACCGGCTGATTTTGCCGCGGTACCGAAAACCTTTTTGTTTATGTCGTTCTCCGATGAGGCTATGATATTCCTATAGGATTTATACCAGTCTTTATCTTGTATCTTTAAAAGCTCTGAAGCCGGTATCGTCTCTTCAATGCTGTACAGCTTTCCGTTTGCAGGCATTATTGAGCGGATCTCGTTGATGCTGAAGCCGGGGGCGAAATCCAGACCGTAGACAACTATCGAATCTTCCGGATCCCGTCTGTTCTCAATAACTCCCTTTACACCTACATATCTCGATCTTTCAGGGTTTGAAAGTACAGCCCCTCCCAAGACATCTGATATTCCCGTCTCAGATATGGCACTTCCATCAATATTCAATTCCGATGCCCTCGCGTTCATAGCTCTTTTCCTCAAAACGGTGGAATTTGAAGCGTTTTTGAGAGCATAGAATATTTTTGCAGCGATGTTAATCTGTCTGTTCAAGGTTGCCGTCTGAGATGTGGTGTAATAATAATTCTTCACTTTTACGGTAGTTGTAGATGTAGTACGGGTAGTGTTTGGATTTCCCACAAAATCTCCGAACCACATTGGTTCAGATGCGTAAAATTTGGGGCCTATGCACCAGGGATCTCTCTTTTTTATTTCTGACAGCGGGTCCCCGGGGTTGAGTGCATCCCAGTTGTCTGTCCTTTTGAGAAATCTTACTCTTATAATATGGCGGGGATATCCCTTACCCTGGGTTTCATCATAATATTCAATCACTGTATGCATTACTCGGTAACGGTCAGCCCATTGACCAAATGTAAAATTACTGTTTGTCAAGTATTCAGGGTTATAAAAATCGAATTTTCTGTTATTCATTGACTCATTATAAATTCCAAGAGGGCTAGGGTCGTTTTTATTGTTCCTAACGATCTCTTCACCGTCTCTGAACTTGGAAACGAAGAAACCATAGGGATAATGGTATGGTGAATACTGGACAGCGTATCCAACATCTCTAAAATTATTGTCAAGCTTACCATTGACCACTTTCCCAAAATTACTGTTGTTTGACCTGGTGCTTAAAAAAAGCGCTGATCCCGTTATTTCATTTTTTATTTTCGAATCAAACACTATGGAGTAGTTAGTAACAGTGACATATGAAGGTATATCGGATGCTGATTCCCTCCCGGCGACCCACGCCCCGTATATTCTGTCGTTGTCAAATTTATCATGCTTCAGCTGCATTACAAAAGAAGCACCGTATCCCGGTTTGCTCGGAGAGTCTATCGTCATTAGAATTTGTCCCGAATTAACATCGAAAACGTTTTCATTGTTCTGTGTAGCAACATCCGTAAGAAAAACATCTCCGGTGCCGTTGGGAGTTTGACTGTCAGGATCCAGGACATCAAGGATTTCTTCGAACTCATCGCTAGGCGCATCAACAGCCTTTATGACGACATAATCGCTCCACCTTGGGATACCTGAAGCAACAAGGCTGCCTCCGGATGACTTGACTACCGGTGTCACGCGGCATCTTATCACGCCGGTCGCCCAGTCTGTCTCTGTTGCCCCTGTGTCAAGATGGAAAGTTCCTGTTGTGTCAAGCACCTTTACCTTAACCGGATCTCCTCCGGAGACAAGCTGCCAGTAATAACTGTTTCTGTTTAAATCTGTCGGACTGTCTTCCGTCACGGCAAGATCGGCGGAAACACTTCCGCTTATGAACCATTCTACGACCGATTCATCCGACATTGGCTGTGATGTCCCCGTCTGATTGATCAGGTCATATACAGCCTCAATTTTTGTGCCCTTATGCATTGTCAGTCCGTTGATCTTGATCTTTGTGTCATTGTCATAAAGGTCCAGCCTGTCCAGATAGAGGCTGGCCCTGATTTTAAGTATTGTTCCCCGCAGGTCGCCGGACACCGGGGTACCCTTCTTCTCGGGCCTGTTGTACAGCGCGCTCTCAACCTCAAGGTCAAGTTTAGCCTTCGGCTGATCGCTGTTTTTTCCATGTATGTCCATTTTAAAGATATAGTTTTCCTTGGTATCTTCCGAAGAAACCGGTATCATAAACTCGAGACTGTCAATATATTCGGAACCCTCAAGCACATGGTCTCCCTTAGAATCCCTGTGCACGACTGAACCGTTTAAGAGGAATACGTAGTGGATGTCTTCGGAGAGCGACTCGGGAGCCGGGATTGTGGCTGCATCTGCTGAAAGCAGCTCTATCTGATCAGTCACGTTGAGCATGGGAGTGACGGTCCTCTTGAAGGAATCTGCAGTGAAGCGGACACCGCTGATCACAACGGCGTTGGACTCTGCCTTGGTGAAGAGGTCAAAACCCGAGCTGACTGTAAAAGCTATGCCGGCGATCACGATTGACATCATGACCACGCCTACCAGTAGCTCAACAAGTGTAAATCCCGCTCTGGCAAAGCTTTTCATGGTGTGTTCCCCCTTTTGATCAGATACATCTCTGTTCCCTCTTTACCTTCCTGCTCATACCTGTAAAGGGTGAAGGGCAATTGTCTGCTGTTTATTATTATCTGGTCAGAACCAATAGAGGTCCCTGCGGGGGATGGGTCAGATCCCTGGATTATTCCCAGGATCTCCTTTTCTACAGAGTTCTTGTACTCCTGCTCTTTTATGGTCTCTTGTCTGGACTCGGTCACCATCTTTACACCATAGAAAAGCGTTCCTGTGAGGGCAAGGATTCCAACAGTGAAAAGCAGTATAGAGACGATTACCTCCACAAAGATTGCGCCGGTCCTCTTCAATTTCCTGCACTCCATGTAAAAGTTCTTGGTGTTACTGTCAGATTTATGGTAGTTCTGACAATAGCTGATCCGCCTTTTTCAGAGGATGCTTTTGCAACGACTGATGCTCTCTGGTCATCGCCTTTTATAGTTATATCTATGGAAGCTGAGAAGTTTCCGTCTGTAATTTGTTTTGTTTCTGAAACTATCCCTGTCCTGTTCAATATACCGAAAACTTCCGGGTCCGCTGTCAACTGTTCCGTCACTGCCTGGGCCGTAGTCCTTGCAAGATAATCGAGCCTTGTTTTTTCGATCTGTTCTGTTTGCCAGGCCCCCACACGGAGGGTATTCCTGGCTATCGTCACAACGACAGAACTGATCAGGGAAAGCACAAGGAACCCTATAAGCACTATCGCTAAGAGGGCTGCTCCGGGACGTTTTTTTGTCATTGCACGATCAACTTTCATAAAGACTCCCCCATTTAGAAAGTATAAGCGCAGCGACGAATTACATCAATAAGAGAGATTTGCACATAATAATGATTTTTGAAGCTTTGGTTAATACAATGTGCTGTATGCAAAAAGTTAAACTATTGAAAGGATAAGCTCCCTGATCACTTTGCATGCAACTGCGGTCGAGACTCCGCTGTTGTCATAGTGCGGGGCAAGTTCGTTCACATCGCATCCGACTACATCAAGTCCTTTCAAGCTATGGACAGCTGATATCAGATCTGTGAAAGATACGCCGCCCGGCTCAGGAGTCCCCGTTCC
>JBFXIQ010000113.1:0-3529 GCA_050175815.1 Synergistaceae bacterium | reverse complement strand
GCAAAAATTGGGATTTAGAGCGAGTGATAACGACGCAATGCGCAGCGGAGCCTTCCGAAGGCGTATATCAATACGTCGAAGGAAGGCTCCGCAAGCTTTGCTAAGTCAGCATCGCTATAAATCCCAATTTTTTATTTGCGGAAGCGGACGATGGTAACCCCATAACCACCGTCATGAGGACCGCCGAGTTTATGCTCTATAACATAAGGGGTCCTTTTGCAGAGTTCCTGTACCTCTCTCCTCAGTATGCCCTCGCCGCGGCCATGGATGACAGTGACAGAGTCATAACCGGCCCTGTATGCCTGGTCTAGGTACTGCTCCACCATTGGTATCGCCTCGTCTATGGTCATACCACGGACCATTATCTCGCTGGGGACTCCCGTTGGGCGGGAGACCTTGACCTGCACTGACGGGGGCGCTTTGGGGATCTCTTTCTGAGGGACCAGGCTCAGTTTTGTGATCGGAACTTCGACCTCTGCCGGACCGGCCTGTACGAGTATCTTTTTGCCTTTGACCTGGAGAACTGTAGCAACTCCCTTAGTTCCTATTATCCTTACAATGTCTCCCTCTTTGAGGGTCTCTTTCCCGGCAGCCACAGACTGCTGGGTGATCTTTTTCTCTTCCCTCTCCGACACAGACTTCTCAATTTTGTGGAAGTGGCTTCTCTTCTTCTCCAGCTCTCGTCTTGCAGTGGACTCAGCCTCTGCCGATTCAAGGTTTTTTATAAGCGCCCTAGCAGAATCTTCCGCGTTTTTAACAATACTGAGGGCTTTTTTGTCAGCCTTTGCTATAAGAGCGTCACGCTTTTCTTCTATCTCTCTGACCTTTTCTTCATAATCTTTTTTGAGTTTCTCAAGTTTTTTGAGTTGGTTTTCTACCTCTATGCTCTCTCTTTCAAGCTTCGAGCGTTTACCGTGAAGTTCGGCTATCAGGTCTTCCATGGAGATCTCTTTACCGCTTATGGCCTGTTCAGCCCTTTTTATGACTTCGCGGGGCATGCCGAGCTTGCCGGCTATCAGAAGGGCATTGCTCCTTCCGGGGATGCCTGTGAGTATCTTATATGTCGGAGACAAAGTGGCGATGTCAAACTCAACACTCGCCGTCTCAATTGCAGCGGTTGCCAGGGCAAACCTTTTGATCGGGTTATGGTGTGTGGTGGCAAGTACCAGGGTCTTTTTCTCCCTGAGCCAGTCCAGGATCGCTATGCCCAGAGCAGCCCCCTCTTCGGGGTCTGTTCCTGCACCAAGCTCATCTAACAGTACCAGTGAATTAGGTCCGGCCCCCCCAAGTATCTCAGTAACATGTTTGACATGAGCGCTGAAGGTGGAGAGGCTCTGCTCAATACTCTGTTCGTCTCCTATGTCTGCAAAGAGTTCATCAATTATTCCAAGCACAGAGCCTTCCGCGGCAGGTATGGGGAATCCCATCCAGCCAAGGATCACGCAGACTCCGGCCGTCTTCAGGGCCACTGTCTTACCGCCTGTATTTGGGCCTGTTATCACAAGTATTCTGTATTTATCTCCGCAACCTATGTCTATGGGCACGGCCTTGTCAAAAAGCAGAGGGTGCCTGGCCTTTTTGAAGCTGAAATTCGTCTTCTGAGATAGCTCCGGCATCGTCCACCTATCTAGGCGTCTTTTCTCTGACAGCGCATAAAAGAGGTCGATAGTACCTATTATCCTTTCGGCATCCAGTATTCCTTTTGTCTTTTTCTGGATCCTTACAGTCAGTTCGCGCAGTATTCTCTGTTCTTCATAGATCTCAGAATTCCGGCATGAGGTGAATTCATTGTTGATCCTTATCATTGAGTTCGGTTCCATGTAAACGCTGTTGCCTGAGACCGATCGGTCCACGACTGTACCCGGGAATATGCTCAGGGCATCCGGCCTGACAAGGAATGTGTATCTTCCGTTCCTTATCGTCATGACCCTCTCCTGAAGCATGCCCGATATCGAAGGGTCGTTTACCAGAGCGTGTCCTTTCCGTCGTATGGTTTCCCTGAGTTCCTTGATCTTCTCCCTCGCGCTTTTAAGCTTTTCGGATGCGGAATCGTAGAGTCTGCCGTCATCGTCAATGACAGAGAGCCTTTCTATCTCATCAGTGAAGTCTCTTATATCCTTCGTGATCAAAGAGAAAATCGGATATTTTTCTTTTTCTGAGTTAAGGATCTCTTTGAGTTTCATGGAGAGTTTTATGAGGTGGCGTATCTTCAGAAGCTCTTCGCCAGTGAGGAAGCCGGTTTCATCTGCCTCAGCAAGCATTGGGGTCACTGGAGCCAGACCATTCTGCCATGGAAGCTCGCCCTTTTTCTCCCTGTAGTCTTCTATCGATAAGAAGATTTCCTGCCTTATCCTGAGCTCGTCAAAATTCTGCGCGGGAACTGCCGCAAATGCAGCTTCCTCGCCTATTTCGCTCCTGCAGTATTTAGATATGAGGGGGATTATCTTTTTTATCTCAAGGCTGTTGTATGATGCTTTTTCTGCAAACATGAGAATCAAACCTCTTCCCGGATCTCTGTCTCCATGGAAGTCCTGTCACTGTTTGGGATGTACCCATCCGGCCCTGACGCTCCTTTCCGGTATGGCCTAAGGATCTGCTCCAGCGTTCCTTCGGGCAATGTTTCAGCATTTGGAAGAAGATTGAAATCAACAAGTATCTGCTTTACCTCCGGCCACTGCCTTCCGGCATATCGGATAATATCGCTTTCAGTCATCCAGGTCGGTTCGACTACAGGAGCAAGGAGAAGGCCTCCTATGAGGACAACATAGACTGCCACAAATGTTTTGAGCAGACCGGAAAAAATTCCAAGCAGCCTGTCGATACCGCTCAGGCTTATCGCTGAAAGAAGGCCCCTCATCATTTTGCGGATAACTGCAACAATTATTGATATTACTAGCCAGACAAGGATAATGGCTGCAAGCTGCGAGACTGATTCGTTTATCCCTGTGAGGGCGCTTATCACATCTCCAAATTTTCCTGAGAATTTAAACGAGACGTAGATGGATAAGAAAAAACCCACAAGTGTAAGTACTTCCCCTACAAAGCCACGAAAGCAGCCACGGATAACAAAATAGCATCCGAGAAGGATAAAAAAAATGTCGATCAGGTGCCAGCCAACAAGGTTCAATTATCAGACCAGCTTTCGTTCAGGGTCTCGGTAAGTGAATCGATCCTGCATTTTATGTCATCAAGCTCATGGGAATAGGACATCAGGGCAAGAAATAGCCTTTCCTCCTGTGAAAGCGTCGGAGGAAAGGAACTTACCAGTTCCTGTATTGATGAGACAATACGGACGAAGCGCTCCTCATCGAGCGCAGTAGTTAGAGTGTATCTCTGCCTGCCGACAAGGAAAGAATATTTCCTCTCACCCAGGTTTCTGATCTCCGGCGCTTCGTCCATTGAAAAAACTCCTTTTATCTCAATTTGGCGCTATTGTGCGTCTGTTTTTGCCGCCGTCATGGAAGAGACTCTGCCAAGGAGACCTTCCAGCTTATGCTCTATCTCAATTTTCTCTGTATCATGTGCGGTT
>JBFXIQ010000112.1:0-3542 GCA_050175815.1 Synergistaceae bacterium | reverse complement strand
GGGTGGGGATGAGAGGCGGGCATTGCTTATTTTCAGTTCTTCCGATAAAATAAAGGCATGAAGTACCAATTAGATAAGGGATGTCATTCTGTATACTCTCTTCGGTTCCACTATGTGTGCTGTGTGAAGTACCGGAAAAAGGTACTGACAAGAGAGATTTCCTCGCGCCTGAAAGAAATAAACCTCAGCGTTGCAGAGAAATTCGGGGTACAGATCATCGAGCAGGAGACCGATCTGGACCACATTCACATCCTTTTTGCTTCCAGACCCCAGGTACAGCTCTCAAAGTTTGTGAATTCCCTCAAGTCGGTCTCTGCACGCTTGCTCTTCAGAGAATTCCCCGGACTGAAAAAGGAGTTGTGGGGCGGCCACTTCTGGTCGCCGAGCTATTTTCTTGCCACTGTGGGGGAGGTGAAGCTGGAAGATGTCAAAAGGTACGTCCAGTCCCAAGGCAGTGCGTAATTACAGGTTTCGCATCTACCCTAACAGAGAGCAGGAGCAGAAACTCCTTGCCTGGCTGGAGACCTGCCGCTGGATATACAATACTGCACTCGCCCAGAGAAAAGAAGCATGGGAAAAAGAAAAGCGTTCCGTTTCCCGGATCGAGCAACAGGTCTGGCTGAAGCAGGCTAAAAAAACTGACGAGCGCATTCGGGAAGTACATTCCCAGGCAGCACAGGAAGTGCTTTTCAGGGTAGACAGAGCTTTTGCCGCTTTCTTCCGCAGGGTCAAAAACGGAGAGACGCCGGGGTATCCCCGCTTCAAAGGTAGAGGACGTTACAAATCGCTTACCTACACCCAGTTTGGAAAAGGAAAAGGAGCTTCCTTCCAAGACGGCAAACTGAAGCTGTCAAAAATCGGGCTAGTAAAGATAAAACTACATCGGGAAATTCCCGGCATCATCAAAACTGTTATCATCAAACGGGACGCTGCCGGCAAGTGGTGGGCCGTTTTTGCCGTAGAGATAGAACTTTCCCGGCAGCAAACACATACCGGCCCTGCCGTAGGTTTGGATGTGGGGCTGGAGAAGTTTGCGGCCCTTTCAGACGGCAGCATCATCGAAAACCCCAGACACCTGAGAAAAACGGAAGAACGGCTCAAGCGAGCCCAGCGGGAACTCTCCCGCAAGGAGAAGGGATCCCGCAACAGGGAGAGGGTCCGGAGGAAGCTGGCGAAGCTCCACGCCAAAGTTCGCAACCAGCGGATGGACTTCCTGCACAAGCAGTCCCGTAAATTAGTAAACACCTACAGTCTGATTGCTGTAGAGGAGCTGAACATAAAGGGCATGGTGAAGAATCATCACCTGGCAAAAAGCATTTCTGATGCCGGCTGGGGCGAGTTCATTTCCATGCTTGAGTACAAAGCGGGAGAAGCTGGTACCAAGCTGGTCAAAGTGAACCCCTCCGGCACTTCGCAGAAATGCAGCAGGTGTGGGATGACCGTACCTAAAGAATTATCGGAACGGGTACACTGCTGCCCTTACTGCGGCCTCACGCTTGACCGGGACGTGAACGCTGCCCGGAATATTCTGAAGAGAGCACTGGCTCTGGAAGCGGCCTAAATGCTTCCCTACCGTGGGGACCACGGATAGTTACGCCTGTGGAGCTGGTCCGTTAGGGCCACTGTGAAGCAGGAAGCCCCTTCCTTACGGAAGGGGTAGTTCACGAAAAGAAGGTGATAAAAATTGCCTCTAACCATACCTGAATATATAACAGTAAAAAATGCTACCGGAAATTCGGTGGCTTTTTTGTCTCCGCAAGCAGATAAACTTAGCGAGTGTTGGATTGACCAGCGTTTAAACGAAGAAACAACCTTGCAATTCCGCTTACCCATGTTTTCTCCTAAACTCAAAACTATTGAAGCTGAATCTCAAATACATGCAGGGGGCAAAGTATTTTCTGTTCTAAAACCCGATGCTGTAGACACTATTAGAGACGATGAAGGTAAGATGTGGGCTAAGGTAATGGCAGAGGAAAGATGGAAATTGCTGGATAAAGACTTTGTTACTATCAACAACGACCCCGATTACCCTGCTCCTGAAGGAAGGATTGTTCCTGATGTCGGCAATGTAACAATTATTTCGGGTGGGGTAGATTTATCTGGCGGGCTTCATTCTGTTGGGACATCTGCCCATGCTTTATATGCTTTACTTAAAGAAACGGATTGGACTTTGGGAACGGTTGATGTTGACGGCACTCACGACATGGAAACAGACAAGCTAACTGTTCTTGAAAATATCCAAGAGGTAATTAAAATTTGGGGCGGTTATCTTGTGTGGGATAGTGAAAACAAGATACTTCACCATAGATCAGAAGATAAGTGGCAAAATTATACTGGTTTTCAAATTCGCTATGGTAAAAACTTAAAAAATATTACACGGACAGCCGACCAAAACATTGTAACTAAACTTTATCCTTTTGGCGAAAACGACCTTGATATTGCTTCTGTAAATAATGGGGTTAAATATCTTGAGAATTATTCTTATACTAACAATGTTTATATAGGTGTCTGGAAAGACCCTAAAATTGAAGATCCACAGGAGCTAAAAGATAAAGCTACAGAAGTTTTAGCCAAGATGTGCCAACCTCGCTATACCTACAGGCAGAAGATAGTTGACTTAAGAACACTTCCGGGCTATGAGCATGAATCATTTGATTTAGGCGATATTGTTGACATTATAGATGAGGAACTAAGCATTGACGCAAGGGCAAGGATTGTCAGATACAGATACAATGTTTTTATGCCCTGGCAATGTGAAATCGAGGTAGGCGAACCCGAAGAAAGACTTTCTTCTCAATTAGCAAGTAATATAGCATGGACGGAACACTTCGTGGAAACAGTAAAAAGCAAAAAAAATGTTAAAAGTTTTGATGTAATTACAGATATTGATTTTGGAGCAAACAAAATCAAAACAAGAACATTAACTTTAACAGGGGGCATTGTAACAGGTGTAAGTGATAAAAGTGATTGGAAATAACGGGCAGGGGAGTAGTCAGGATTCTCCCTTTTCGGTGGTATCATCACCTAGCCTGTTTATTTTTTATTATACCACAAAAGTCAGGGGGTGGACAATTTGTCCGATGATGTTTTCAGTATAAAAGAAATTTATTTGATGTTACAATCAGAAAAGGAAGAGAGGTTAAAATTGACGCAAGAACTTGCATTAACACGGCAGTATATTCAAAAATATAACGATTTAAGGAAAGAAATATCAAGACAGGAGTTAAGACTTAGGCACTTAGAAAATGAAAACATTAAAAAGAAGGAACGTAAGCAGGGACAATTTGATTTAGGGGAGGCTATCCGCAAGTGGGGTGGCTGGATTGTTGCTTTGATTACAGTTTTAGTTTTATTGTATACAACGTTTATTAGTTAGGAGTGATTACAATATGATAGATTTTACTCTCTATGAAGGTGTTAGCGCTGTTGCTATTATTGTTGCTTTAGTGCAGATAATCAAAAGTTTTGGGTTAGAGCAAAAATATTCTCCAATAGTAGCTATTATTATTGGTGTAGGGCTAAGTAGATCGGAAGAGCACACG
>JBFXIQ010000111.1:0-3711 GCA_050175815.1 Synergistaceae bacterium | reverse complement strand
ACACTGTCAAAGCCTGACTGCACTATACTCTCAAGTGAGTAAAGTTCCAGCGAATTGTCAAAGCTTGTAAAATTCTTCTCGAAGACCATATCTGTTTCTGTCGCAGCTGATGCGCCTTCTGCGCATTTTTTTACCCTTTCGGTTATCTTTTCAAGATCCCTTTTGTCGGGAGCCCTGAGCTCCAGAAGTATGGCTGCCTTCTCCGGAACTGTGTTTACAGCCGTTCCGCACTCTTTTAAAATGCCGTGCATCCTGATCTCGGGCCTTACATGCTGTCTCATCATGTCAAGCGCATCGAAGAAGAGCCTGGCTCCGTTGAATGCATTCCTTCCATCCCACGGGGCAGCCGCCGCGTGGGATGCGACTCCTCTAAAGGTAATGTTCCAGCCCTGCAGCGCAGGTGTCGTCATTGAGACAAGGTTCTTCTGTGACGTGCAATGTATCATTATTGCAAGGTCGATGTCATCCATAACTCCCATATCGGCCATTCGGCATTTTGCTCCCCACGTCTCCTCGGCAGGAGTGCCTATCACAAGGAGTTCACCCTTTATTTCATCCATTACTTTGGAAAGGGCTGTTCCTGCAAGCACAGACATTGTGCCGCTCAGGTTGTGCCCGCACCCGTGTCCGACGACAGGCAATGCGTCTGTCTCTACCAGAATTGCAACACGCGGTCTGCCTGATCCTTTTTTTGCAATAAACGCCGTATCCATTCCGCAATAAGGAATTTCAACATTAAATCCATCTTTTTTGAGCCAGTCGCAGAATATGCAGGCCGTGCGGAACTCTTCTCCGCTCAGTTCGGGGTGTTCGGCTATGTCATCACTCACAGAAAAAGCATATTCCTTTTGTCCATCGATAAAGCTGTAGATTTTGGCAAGAAGCTCATTAAAAAGATGATCAATTGACATCTGATATGCCCCCTATAGTGGATTAACAGATTTTACCACCTTTAAGGAAAGCATCAACATCTGAGGAAGAGAACATAAGCTTGGGTGTGTACAAATATCCAGGACCGGACTATTTGCTGTTGTCCCAGTTGATAAAGAGCTCTTCCAGCTTCATGTCACTCCTGATCCCAAATCTTGTAAGGGCAAAATCGTAACGGACGGGATCTTCCGGGCAAACGCGTTTGAATGCTTCCGTGATCTCTATCGCTGAACGTCCGTCGGCGTTTTTTCTGCTGCAAAGCCCCAGAGTGGTGCAAATGTTGAACATATGCGTATCAAGAGGTATCAGCAACGCTCCCGGGTCAATTTTGTTCCAGCCTCCCGGATCGACATCGTCGGCTCGGACCATCCATCTCAGATAGAGGGCAAGTCTTTTACAGGCACTGCCCTTTGCAGGGTCCGGCATCAGAAAAGTGGCGCCCCTGCCTCCGCAATCCAGGAAGCTCTTAGTAAAGCCCTGCATTGCCTGCCAGGTCTCCCCTTTGTAATGAGAAAGAAAAAGGTTTTCGACAGAACCGTATGTATTCAGGACATTGCCCATACAACATAGAAAGTCGACCATGTCGGAAGAGTCCGTAAAACGGTGGACAAAGCCTTCCAGCTTCTCTTCCAGTTCTTTCCTCTCAGTGTTTTTAAGGAATTCAGCAGGTGACTCACCCAGGCATTCAAGCACCCTGCTTACGCTTTTGAGTATCTGGGCGACCCTCCCGTAAGCAAGGGAAGATGCGATCAATCCGACTACTTCCCTGTCACGGCTATTCTCATAATCGTACAAAAACTGAAGCGGGTCCGGTGAAACATAGGCCCGCTTATTATAATCGGCGTATATCTTTTCAAATATTGAACGGCTGTTGGCAAAAGCCATGTCGCCATCAAGTATGCTGTGCATATTTTTATTTGATGGTGTTGAATCCGAATGTAGGAGCTGTTTTCGGGGATTTACCCTTTTTGATCAGATGGTAGTCAGCGTATGTCAGAGGGGTAGCCTCTTTGATACATTTAGATGCCACAACACTACCGACAAAAAGCACATGAGTGTCAAGCTCAATAGTGCGGTCAACTTTTGCCTCAAGGGCAGAGACAGACCAGTCCGTGACCATTGGAGCTCCGGTCATTCCTTTAATGAAATTGACACCCTCAAACTTGTTTATATCACGTCCTGATTTAAAGCCAAACTGTCCAAGGAATGTCATAGGTACATCCTGCTCAAGGATAGAAACCGCAAAGAAACCGCTCTTCTGTATCATCTCTGTGGTAAGGTTTGCCTTGTTAAGGCATGTTGTAACGCATACAGGGTCACCTGTGATCTGCATCACAGCATTTGCGATCTGTCCGTTGAGCTTGCCATCTGCTTCAGTACTTACAATATACATACCATAAGTTATGCTGAACAGCGCTTTCATGTCTAGCTGATTTTCCATGGTTGATCCTCCCGAGGCAGATAATTTGCAACTTTATATATTGTATTTTATCAAAGGGTCCATTTATTACAATTTGTTTTTATCTGCTTCCAAGATCCCTGTCGAGCATTTGGCAGGCCATTGGTGAATTGCCTGAATTTTTAAGTCTGGCAACTATCTCAGTGGCGTGCTCTTCTTCCTCGACCTGTTCGTCAACAAACCAGTTAAGCATGCTTCTGGTTGCGTGGTCTTTTTCTTTCTCAGAAAGTTCTACCATTGCATCGATCAGGGCAGTGACTTTTTCTTCGTGAGCGAGCACCTCTGTAAATACATCTTCCGCATCTTTCCATTCTTTTTTGGGTGCGGCTATAGGACCAAGTACAACACGACCTCCGCGTGATACTAAGTATTTGTAGAACTTCATGCCGTGCTCCCACTCTTCATGAGCCTGTTTTTCCATCCAGTGGGCGCATCCGGGAAGGTCTGCATCCTCAAACCATGCAGCCATAGAAAGGTATAGATATGATGAATCAAATTCCGCCTGTATCTGGGAATTAATGCTTTTTTCCATCTTTTTGCCTATTTTCATAACCAGAGCACCTCCAAGTGATATTTAACTTAATTTGTAACAATTACAAATATAGACTATTGCCAAAATGTGTCAAGGTAGGAATACCTATCATAAATCAGCTTCTCTGGGGTAAAATATAACTCGGACATAAAAAAATGCAATAATCAGCACGGAGGTGCTTCATTTTGGAAATAAGACAAGTTTCAACTGAAGACGCAGAACAAATCTCACGTATAAGAAGACTTAACGGAGTCAGGGAAGGAGTCCTGGCTGTTACAAGCGAAAGGCTGGATGTCACAGTTGATTTCATAAACTCGCTATCTGACGATGACAGGGCTTTTGTCGCTGTTGAAAAAAAGGATGAAATAGCCGGGATGGCTGTAATGCTCAAAAACAGATGCCATAGAAGAAGGCACAGTGCCACCCTCGCAGTAATGGTGGCGCCTTATTATCAGGAAAAAGGAATAGGGACCGCACTCATGAAAAAACTTCTGGATGAAGCGGATGGAGAACTTTCTCTGCACAGGGTAGAGCTCCTTGTGCTGACAGAAAACAAGGCGGCAATAAATCTTTATAAAAAATTCGGATTCAAAATAGAGGCAACAAGAAAAAATGCAGCAGTCAAGGACGGCAAGTTTGTTGATGAATACTTTATGGGACGGCTCAACATAAAAGGAGATTCGGCAAGATGATCATCAGACCGGTAAAATCAGAAGACGCCCGTTATATCAGTGAGATCAGTTCCGACAGCTCTGTAAGGAAAAGCATGAACATTTCCCAGGCAGGATTC
>JBFXIQ010000110.1:0-3723 GCA_050175815.1 Synergistaceae bacterium | reverse complement strand
CTATTGAAGGAAGACAGCGAGGAAACTCGTTGTCTTCCTTTTTAGTGCGCCTAATTTTAAAAAATATTTTTTTATTATGTCATTATAAAGAATTCTTAATAAATGATCTGACTTTTGTTATAAGGTAGAATTAGTATGTTGGTAAGAAAAGAGAAACTGCGATTTTTTTGCAGCTTCTCTTTTGTGTAAATTACCCCTTGCAGAAAACATACCATTTCGTCTATTGTTGACTGGTGTTTTAATTGAAGTCTTTTAAATTTTGAATTTTTAGAGGAGGCTCTGTCATGTCCCTTTTAAAAGATAAAAAACTATCTCTGGAAAAGCTAAGAAGAACTGCTGATATCGAATCACTCGGTTTCAGGACGACCAAATCCATCGGCAGGCTGGAAGGCCTTGTTGGGCAGGAAAGGGCTGTGCATGCAGTAAGCTTTGGACTGTCGGTCCAGAGCAAAGGTTATAACATTTTCATGGTAGGAGAGCCTGGGAGCGGCAGGACAACATATGCCATGCAGGAACTGACCAGATGCGCCGCATCTATGCCGGCTCCTGACGACTGGGTCTATGTATATAACTTTGACGAACCGGGGACTCCGCTTGCCGTAAGGCTTCCTGCTGGCAAAGGCAAGGAGCTTTCAAAGGACGCGGAAAACGCGGTAGAAGATCTCAAGTCGGTTCTTGCCAAAGCATTTGACAACAATGAATTTGAAGACAATAAGGCCCAACTGGTGAAGTCATTCCAGGAAGAGGTAAACAAGTACATGGAAGAACTCCGCAAATGGGCGGAGGAGAAACACTTTTCAATTAAGCGCACACCCCAGGGCTTCGTCAACCTTCCAATGATCTTTGCACCTCCTGTAAAGGATACCGACGAGAACGCCGTTAAAGCAACAAACGACGCAGAGACTCCTGCAGAAGATACTGAAGCAAAAAATCCCGAGCCTGTCCTGAGAGAGATGCAGCAGGATGAATTCGAGGCTTTGTCCGAAGAGGAACAGGAAAGGCTGCAAAAGGCATCAGAAGAAATTTCGCAAAAAACTCTTGAGACACTGAGATCTATTAGAGAGCGGGAGAAGGACCTCAAGGAAAAGATCAAGGAGCTCGAAGGTCAGATATGCAGAAATGCGATAGGTCCGATACTTTCAGAGCTAAGGACCAAATATGCACCGAATAAAAAACTTGAGGAATGGTTTGACGACTTTACGGAAGATATAGTTGCCAACTTCAATGCTTTTCTGGCCGCTGCACGCGACGAAGCGGCGGAAGTCGATTTCACGCGGTATGAAGTCAATTCATTTGTCTCAAACAACCCAAATGATGGAGCTCCTGTCATCAGGGAGACAAATCCTATATATTACAATCTGGTAGGAAAGGTAGAGTACGAAAGCCGTCAGGGCAATCTCTACACTGACTTCAGGAGGATCACCCCCGGTGCCATGCATAAGGCCAATGGAGGGTTCCTGCTTCTTGAGGCAGAAGAACTGCTCAGGCAGTTCATGTCATGGGATGCCTTGAAACGGGTCTTGCGCTGCAGGGAACTCTTTATCGAGAATCTTGGAGAACAGCTTGGTTACATCCCAGTATCATCACTCAGGCCGGAACCGATCCCAATTGACATGAAAGTAGTGGTAGTTGGCACCCCGTACCTCTATTATCTTCTTAACATATACGATCCTGAGTTCCAGAAAATATTCAAGATAAAAGCTGATTTCGACACAGACATGCCGAGGACACAGGAGTCAGAAATGCAGCTTGCTCAGTTTATTGCGGGCTTCGTTGAACATGAAGGGAAGCTCAATTTCACAGTGACCGCCGTTGCCGAAGTTATTGAATGGTCATCGCGTCTGGTCGAGAACCAAAATAAGCTATGCACCCAATTCAACAAGATAGCTGAGATACTTGTTGAGGCAACTGCCTGGGCAAAAGTTGACGGCAAGAGACAGGTCGGACTGGCACACGTCAGGAAGGCGTTGGAAGAAAAGACCTTCCGTTCGAACCTTCTCGAAGATAAGATACGCGAATCTTACAGCGAAGGCGTAATAAAGATAGATACTAAAGGTTCTGTTGTAGGGCAGATAAACGGTCTTACTGTAGCTCAGCTTGTTGATCACAGCTTTGGATCGCCTGTCAGGATAACAGCAAACGTATACATGGGGCAGGAGGGCGTAGTAAACATAGAACGCGAGGTCAACATGACCGGCCCTATACACAACAAGGGCCTTCTAATACTATCAAGCTACCTTGGACGTAAATATGCCCAGGACTTCCCCCTGTCAATGACAGCACGGATAGCATTTGAGCAGACCTACGGGGGAGTAGAGGGTGACAGTGCATCTTCAACAGAACTCTACTGCATGCTCTCAGCTCTCTCAGGCATACCGCTCAAACAGAGCATTGCCGTAACCGGATCTGTTGACCAGTTCGGCAATATCCAGCCGATAGGCGGTGTCAATGAAAAGATAGAGGGATTCTTCAGCTACTGTAAAGTATTCGGACTCACAGGCGAGCAGGGAGTTATGATCCCTCATCAGAACGAACAGCATCTCATGCTCAGCCACGAAGTGCTTGATGCGGTCAGGAAAGGAAAATTCCACATATGGAGCGTAAAGACCATCGATGAAGGAATAGAGATACTGACAGACGTAAAAGCCGGTACCCCCGATGCAAAGGGTGAATATAAGCCGGACACAATGCACGCTAAGGTAAAGACCTGCCTTGAAGCATGGATAGAACGCACCTTCAGGCACAAAAAGAAGATGCAGGATAAAGTTGATCCGCCGAAAGATAAAAAGAAGTCTAAGGGCAAGAAAAAAAGTAATAAATTTGAGGAAACAGATCAGTGAAGAAACCTCACCATGCTAAAGAGATCCTGGATGCCTTTGAGAGGCACTGGGGCAATGAGTGCAGGCCTTCTCCAGAGCTTAAGCACGAAGATCCGCTTGACGGACTTATGCTGACCCTGCTCTCACAGAATACGAACGACAAGAACCGGGACAAGGCTTTTGAAAAACTTAAGATCGAATATCCCAGGTGGGACCTTGTTGCAGAGGCACCTCTTGAAAAGGTGATCGACCTTATAAGGGTAGCCGGTCTCGGAGAGACAAAAGCCACGCGAATGAAACAGATACTTGTTGTGTTGAAAGAAAAATTTGGAAATTATTCAATAAATGATCTGCAGAACTGGAAAGCCGTTGAAGCGAGGGATTTCCTGGTATCCCTTCCGGGAGTGGGAGTTAAGACGGCGGCCTGCGTTCTGGTCTTTGATCTAGATATGCCGGCCTTCCCGGTCGACACGCATGTGGCAAGGATAAGCCGGAGGCTTGGCTGGGTACCGGAAAAAATGGCACCGGACAAGATCCAGGAATACCTTGAAAGTACACTTCCCCCTAAACGTTTCAGGGGAGCCCATTTAAACATTATCGAACATGGCAGAGGGGTCTGTTCAGCCAGAAAACCGGACTGTAAAAAATGCTATGCAGAAAAATGGTGCGAATTCTCGAAAAGCCTTGACGGATGAACATTTGTTGGTATAATACTTCTGTTTGCCGGGATGGCGGAATGGTAGACGCACGGGACTTAAAATCCTGCGAACGCAAGTTCGTGCGGGTTCGAATCCCGCTCTCGGCACCAGAAACACACCAACTCATATCGCGGGGTGGAGCAGTACGGCAGCTCGTCGGGCTCATAACCCGAAGGTCGCAGGTTCAAATCCTGCCCCCGCAACCA
>JBFXIQ010000109.1:0-3744 GCA_050175815.1 Synergistaceae bacterium | reverse complement strand
GGGAGATGGATCCATGAAAATACTGCTTATATCTACAGGAGGAACTATAGCTTCCCAGCAGAGCGCCGAAGGACTGGTGCCGATGGATCAGGGGGAAGCCCTTGCGGCACAGGTGCCGGGCATTTACCAAATTGCAGATATAGATATTGCGAATGTTTTTTCAAAGGACAGCTCCAACATTGATCCGGCAGATTGGGTGGCGATCATTAAATGCATCAGGGAAAACCCTTCATATGACGGCTATGTGATAACCCACGGCACCGATACGATGGCGTATACCTCATCTGCCCTCTCCTATGTCATGAGGGATCTGGAAAAGCCGGTAGTGCTGACAGGGTCCATGATCCCGATGTCTGAGCCCGGAACGGACGCCAAAAGGAACCTTGAAGATGCGTTCAGATTTACGGAAGCCCTTCTGTCAAAAGGACAGTCGGGAGTATCGGTAACATTTGCGGGAAGGCTGATCCACGGCCCCAGGGCGAAAAAGATGTCAGGGAAGAGGCTTGAAGCATTCAAGTCTGTTTACTATGATGAGCTTGGACTCTCGGAGGATAAAAAAGTCACCGTTTTAAAAACCCCTTTCATTGACAGGGAGACGCTTTGCAAGCCTGGAAGAACGGCCGATCAGATCCGTTTTTCGAACGAGGTGATGCCGGTAAAACTTTTTCCCGGATTCAGGGCCGATTACTTTGACAGGATCGTTGAAATGAGGCCCAAAGCTATAGTAGTCGAGTGCTTTGGATTGGGTGGCCTGCCCTATATCGGAGAGGATCTTCTGCCCGGTATCAAAAAGGCCGTAGACTTTGGCATACTGCCGGTCATAACGACTCAGTGCCCTGAGGGCGGAGTTGACCTTTCGACATACGACGTAGGCCAGAAAACGCTCAAAACAGGCGCAGTCAGCGCTCTCGATATGGGGTTCGAGGCAATTGTGACAAAACTTATGTGGCTTATCCCGCAGATGCCGATAAGTGAGACAGCAAAATACCTAACCCACAATTTATGCGATGAAGTAGGGTCAAAGTAATTTTAACAGTTAAATCTCAAACGTATAGCCAGCCGGCTATGCCGTGGCTATACGTTTCCAATAAAAACATTGTCAAGGTTTTTCTTTGCGGTGTCAAAAAGGCGTCCCAGCAGGTCAATATCCGTAGGCATGCAGTGTGACATCTTTCTTTGTGGGAAGAACCTGGTGATGTGAAGGGGAATGGACCTTTCTATCCCTGCTATCCAGCCTGAAAGGGCTTTAATTTCCTCTTCGGATTCATTCATTCCGGGTACGATAAGGGTGGTTATTTCTACATGCGATCCCTTTGCCGCATGGGTTATGAAATCTTTTACGGTCTTTAAATCTCCGCCGAGCTTTCTGTAGGTCTCTTCCGAAAAACTTTTCAGGTCGATATTGAAGGCATCGACCCAAGGCAGGACCTGTTCAAGGATATCCGGAAGAACGCATCCGTTCGTTACCACGACGTTTTTCATCCCCATTTTTTTTGTCTCTACAGAAACATCCCTTACGTATTCATATCCGATCATCGGCTCGTTGTAAGTGAAAGCCACGCCGATATTCCCTTTATCCTTCAGTTCTCCGGCAAGGAGGGCAAGTTCGGAGGGTGAAACGTACCTTGTCCTTACATCCTCCTCTGAGGCAGCGGAAATCGAATGGTTCTGGCAGAAGGGGCAGTCCATGTTGCAGCCGAAGGTGCCGACTGAGAGGATCCTGCTTCCGGGGTGAAATCTCGCCAGAGGTTTTTTTTCGATAGGGTCCAATGCGATAGATGCAAGTTTGCCGTAATTAACTGAGACGCTCCTGCCGCCTTCGTTCTTCCTTGCCCTGCAAAAACCTATCTTTCCCTCTTCAAGGGTGCACCTGCGCGGGCAGACATCGCATCTCATATCAGTGGTACCTCACGACTTCGAACCGCTGCAGCCTGATCCTTTCGCCCTCCCTGATCCCTGCCTTCTGCATGGCTATGGATATCTGATCTTCCACATCATCGATCCCTTCAAGGTTCGGAAGGAGTAATCCACGTCCGTAGCCGCTTGATACTATCACCCCGTATTTTTTTACATCGAGCTCCTCAGGCGAATCTATATCCTCTGTTTCACCCAGGATATCAACGCTGTAGACAAGGTCCTTGAGCTCTGAGGATGTGACAGGAGGGAACCTTGGATCCCTCACCGCGGCGCTTATAGCATTCTGGATTATCTCTTTTGCTATGTTCTCCTCCGTTGCTGATATGGTGCCGATGCATCCCCGAAGCTGACCGAATTTTTTCAGCGAGACGAAGGTCCCCGCTTTTCTTGTCAGAGCCTCTTCCGGGAGATATTCCGGAACATCGATCCTCTTTCCGGTCGATACATATCTTTCCACCGTCTCTCTGGCAAGGCGCACATAGGGACTCTCCTGCTTTTTCCGCCGATCCATTTTTTTCTCGCTCTCCATTTCCTTTGCTAAAAGAAATTTTCTGGCTTGGTCGGGTTCCCCGGGAATAAAGGTGCAGACTCCGTAGCCGACACCGAAAGGGCCTTCGTATGAGAGCATTTCAGCCTTTACGGAGAGCCCGTCGAAGCATCCGGCCATTATTGTAAATGACCTGTGTCCGCATTCCGCCGCCCTTTCACAGAAGGCATCACAGAAATCAAAGAGCTCCCCGAAAGCAGCCCTCGACATGACATCCATGATCCTTTTGTCGTACTCAGGGCCTTCTGCCCTGTATCCGTAAGGTCCGTCCTTTTTCAGGACATGTGACAGATCCCCGCTTGCAATGACGCAGATATTTCTGCCAAGTTCTTCCGCAGTCTTTTTGATCAGGGTCCCGAACCTATAGTGTTCCTTAAGCGGCATCCCGGAAAGCCCGATCCTTACTATTCTGCATGGGATCACCCCGCCGTAGGATTTTTTTAAAAAATAGAGGGGCACTGTAGTTGCGTGATCCAGGCTTTTTTCACGTTCCCCCATTGTGCCGGCCTCTATGTTTTCCCTGAGGGCTCTTTTTTCAAGCTCGGAGACGAATTCAGAGTCGTAACTGACATCGAAGCTCACCCGGCCTGCCCCGAATTTAGCCAGGTCTCCGGATGCGGACTTACCCGGTGAAATGTGGAAATAGTCCGAATAATATGCACTGTGCGGAGAGAGGATAACAATGGTTTCAGGTTTCAGTCCGGCTATCAGGTCCGCAGCCTTTGTAAAGCCTCTTATCGTATGTTTGATTTTTAATTCCTCACCTTTGCCGACCTCAGGAACGATCAGCGGCGGATGAGGTACCATAACAGCAGCAAGAATACCCATTGATACCGCCTCCTTTTTCAGCATAACAAGCTGTGTATTGATTAGAATTTTACCTCTTTATTATAATACCGAAGCATTAAAAAAACATGGGCCGTCTCCATCTCGAGAAGCGGCCCATGCTGTGGAAATAGCTTATTCAGAAAATGTCTTTAAGGTCATTCCAGTTCGTATGCAAGCCAGTCGGGGATCCCCTTTTTTGATTTTTCATCCTTTACTGCAGAGTAAAGCTGTTTTATAGAGTATGCTCTCGTTCCGTCTGCGATGTTGGGCTCGCAGTTCAGGTAGTACCATATAGTGATCGAGTTCTTCTCCTTCTGTCCGTCTTCGTAGTAACCCCGGAGTTTTACCACGTGACCCTCCTGGTCATTGTAATAATATTCCCATTTCGGTTTGAGTATGAATTTGTTTACTACCTCGCCCCATGGGAGTCCGTCTTTGGCATACCTCATTTT
>JBFXIQ010000108.1:0-3754 GCA_050175815.1 Synergistaceae bacterium | reverse complement strand
CCCTATTTAGGAGATGGTCATTTTGAACACCCGCATTCGTTGGGAAGAAATTGAAAAACAAATACTCTCTCCATTTGCAGCACTTTCTTCCGAAAGCAAAGGCAGGGCAAAAGAGGAGGAACCATGTTCGATCAGGACATGTTTTCAAAGGGACCGAGACAGGATAATACACTGTAAGTCGTTCAGAAGGCTGAAATACAAGACTCAGGTTCTTCTCCTTCCTGAAGGAGACCACTACAGGACCAGGCTTACACACACACTTGAAGTCTCCCAGATAGCCAGGACTATAGCCAGAGCTCTCAGTCTCAACGAAGACCTGACTGAGGCAATCGCTTTGGGCCATGACCTTGGCCATACTCCATTTGGACACATGGGGGAAAAGGTCCTTGATTCTCTGGCCAAAGAGCATGGGCTTGGAGGTTTTCATCATGCTGTCCAGAGCCTGAGAGTCGTAGACTATATAGAAAAAGAGGGAAGGGGACTGAATCTTACCTGGGAGGTAAGGATGGGTATCATCCAGCACTCAAAAGGGCAGGTCGATGTTCATTCTGGCTTTGACCTCGCAGATCCTTCCACACTTGAAGCCTGGGTCGTAAGGATATCTGATTCAGTAGCATATCTTAACCATGATCTGGATGATGCTCTCAGGGCACAGATCGTTGCATTCTCCGACATACCGGAGAGTATTGTTGTCAGGATGGGCAAAACTCATGCCGAGAGGATCAATTCGCTGATATTGGACATAATAGAGAACAGCATGGACAGCAGGCCGGCATTCAGTCCATCAATGCTAAAGTCGATAGAGGACCTCCGCAGTTTTCTATACAGCAGCGTTTACAGGCATGCAAATGCACAAATAGAGGATTCAAGGGTAGAGCATGTGCTGACGGGACTATTTAAATACCGTATGGAAAAATGCAAGGATGATCCACAGGGTGCTGTCGATTTTATCTCAGGAATGACAGACAGATTTGCACTTCAGCTTTTTCAGGACATATATGTCCCTTCGCCATGGCCAAAGAGCAGAAACCAATAGAGAGATAATGATCTACAGAATAAATTTCTGAGTAATCGACATTTCGAGTGGTCTATTCTGTAATGTTGTACTTTTTGAGAAGTTCCTGGTATTTTGCTTCCATCTCCTCAGCTTCGCTTTTGGCCTTTTTGTATTTGTCAGCACTTTTTTCGGGAGCCTTCGCATGCTCAGTATCAGTTGTTTTCTTTGCAACTACCGGGGTATCGGCAGCAGGCAGCGGTTCCTCTTCTTCCTTGGGCTGAGAGAGTCCCCTCATAGCGTATTTGTAATGTGTCAGATCGTCATCAATAGGGGCCAGGATAAGCTGCGGGGCATTTTCGTCAGCCCTGGCGGCGCTTAAGCTGCCGCCATGCCAGGGACACTGTGAAGTGGGTGCGTGTCCGGCAGGCACGAGGATCGAAGCAGATGGGCATCCGCCGGCTGCTAAAAATCCTGTCTTTTTACATACTGTAACTGACTCTACTCCCGCATCGGGCGGCAGTATGAATGTCTGTGGCAGCTTAAGTTTTTTCACTGCGAAGGAGACGAATTCCTTCCATACAGGTACAGCCGCAACAGTACCCGTAGTTTTTCCGCCGAGAGGCGTGTGGTCGTCATTTCCTACGTAAACTACAACTACCAGGCCCGGGATCCCTCCTGCGAACCATGCGTCAGTCCAGTCGTTTGTCGTTCCCGTTTTGCCAAATGTCTGGTACCCGTCGATCCTTGCCTTTGCTCCGGTTCCCCAAATAGCTACCTGCTCAAGCATCGATCGTGTTGTTACAGCGGTTGTGACCGACATGGCATTTGTCAGTTTGGGGCCGTTTTGTTCAATGGACTCTCCGTTTTTGCCTATTATTTCTTTTATCCCGTAGGGATCAACTTTATAACCGTTGTTTGCGAAAGAAGAGTATGCAACACACATCTCAAGTGGGGTCACGCTTGCAGTTCCGAGTGCAAGCGAAAGATCTTCAGGCAGGTGGGGAGTGGTGATCCCGATCCTTCTTGCCATGTCGATGACCCGGCTGACTCCGTCGATCTGAGCCAGCCTGACAGCAACAGTGTTTATAGATCTGGAAAGAGCGTCCATCAGAGTGACTTCACCGTCATATTTGCCTCCGTAGTTGCCCGGATCCCAGCCGTTGGGAAATAGGAGAGGAGCGTCAAGAAGGTGGTCGACCGCCCTGTACCCGTTTTCCAGGGCTGTGGCATAGACAATCGGCTTAAATGCCGATCCCGGCTGACGAAAGGCCTGAGTTGCCCTGTTGAATTTACTGGCGTCAAAATCCCTTCCTCCTACCAGGGCAAGTATCTCCCCCGTATTTGGATCCAAAGCGACAAGAGCTCCTTCGTACTTCATCTTTGAAACAAGATCTTCTGCTTTTTTCTGAAGATCCAGATCAATTGTCGTGTGGACCCTCAATCCGCCTCTGTAGACCATTTCTTTGCCATATTTGGGCAGAAGGGTGTTGAAAAGAAGATAGGAGACAAAGTGGGGCGAATCTTTAAGAGAAAGGCTGCTCTTGTTTGCCTCCCTCTTGACCAGCTTTGGCATTTCATTCACGCTGTTGTCAAAATCTGTTTTTGATATCCAGTCAAGGTCAAGCATCCTTTTTAGGACATAGTCCTTTCTGGTCTTTGACCTGGATGGATTTCTGAAAGGGCTGTATGTTTCAGGCGCGGCAACAAGACCGGCAAGTACAGCCGACTCAGTTATCGAGAGCTGTCCGGGAGCCTTGCCGAAGTAATTTTTTGAGGCGGAGTCAATTCCATAGGCTCCATGTCCCATATATATAGTGTTCAGATACATTTCAAGAAGCTGATCTTTTGTGTAGATCCTTTCAAGCCGCAAAGCGAGGATAGCCTCTTTCGCCTTCCTTACTATGGTCTTTTCCTTTGTAAGGAAAAGATTTCTGGCAAGCTGCTGAGTTATAGTGCTTCCGCCCTGCCTGGCTCCACGATGAAAAATATCGACAATGACGGCCCTGAATATCGAAACAGGCCT
This sequence comes from Synergistaceae bacterium, assembly GCA_050175815.1. Lineage (GTDB taxonomy): Bacteria > Synergistota > Synergistia > Synergistales > Synergistaceae > Caenicola. The sequence goes on along the minus strand of JBFXIQ010000108.1, from coordinate 734 downwards.
TATCCCCGAGTGATCATAAAATCTGTCATCCTCAGCTGAAAGTATCGCCTTTACCATCCACGGAGATACAACATCAAGCTTTACCCAGTTCCTGTTCTCCTGGAAAAGTCGCGTTATGACCCTTTCGTTCCTGTCATAAACGATAGTGGCCAGGCTGGGCTCATGTCCAAGGATCTCCTCTGTAGAGGGGAGCGACTTCGATATATCTTTTACGAAAACAGCCAGAAAGACAGCCAGAAGAGCTGCGCATATTGCGGCAAAGAGAGCTATGTGAGAAAAGACCTTGTTTATCAGTGATCTCTTTTTCTTTCCCTGCTTTTTTTTATCAAGAGAAAACTTTTTGTCATTAAACTGCATCAAAGGCATAACTGCAGCAGCCTCCAGTCATTTAGTAGATCCAACCACAGGTCGGACGTCTATCTTTATTACTATTAAACTATCATTATCATGTGAATTATAACACGGTAAAATTTGCAATAAAATTTATAAATAGAGTCCCTTATGAAAATTTTAAACTGGGCTTGCATTTTCCGCCAAAGCGTAGTATATTACCTCCTGTCGCCGTTGCGATCAGATCTTATTACAGAAAACGGTGACGCTGAACCTTGCCAATTGAATACAGTACGTAAGGAAATAAGCGAACGAGACCAGAATCAAACGGAGAGTTTGATCCTGGCTCAGGACGAACGCTGGCGGCGTGCTTAACACATGCAAGTCGAACGGGAGTATCAAAG
>JBFXIQ010000107.1:0-3868 GCA_050175815.1 Synergistaceae bacterium | reverse complement strand
TGTAAACCGCCGCGAAAGAGGTCGAGTCAGTGATATCGTAGTTCAAACCAAGGAGCCAGCCCAACGCGATATTGTCGCCGGAAAGCTCAAAATCAACATCAGGTCCGGCAACACCCAAAAGTTTTTCCTGAGGTATCTTTTTCTTAAGATCGAGCTTTATATAGTTAATATCAAGACCCGCGGCCAATGAAAGCTTGTCAGTGACCTTGTAAGCTGCTGTAGGCTGGACTGTGAGACCTGTAATTTTTGCAAGATAACTGTTGTATCGTCCGGGCCATGTTGGCTCATATTCTGACGAATTGCCGAATCTGGAAAAAACGCCGATACCCCACCAAAGCTTGTCATTTTGCTGCTTCACATAAAAAAGGTTGGGAACATACCCAGGAGCTTCTGTATTGCTCCATGTCTCTCCGCCAGCCATCGCTCCGTGAAAATCTACCCTGCCTCTCGGGTTGATGTATGACATTCCGCCGCTGATCCAGCTTCCCTGAAGCCTTGTGATCCCTGCGGGGTTATATCCAAGAAGGGAAGGATCGTCTTCGGCGAACATATAGGCCTCACCCATCGCGACTCCTCCGGCAGACCATTCATAGATTCCAAATCCATCGGCGAATGCTGCGTTGGGCATCAGGATCAGGGCGAAAAGCAACAGGAAAAAAAGGCCCCTTAACTTCTTCAAATTGACTCAATCCTTCCTCAGATAAATTTTATATGGTTTTTATTTAGTACTTATGTGGCTGAAATTAGGGTGTTTCTGACCATGACTTGGCGTTATAACTGATATTTCAATTTCTACCGGTATGGAATGATCGTAGTATTTTGTAAAATCGGCCAGTGTCCTGGACTCAAGATATCTTAAAAAAGCCCTTGTCAGTTCGTCCATCATTGCACCGATAAAGCAAACTTTGTTTTTGCAGCCGTCAAGCCCGCAGCCCTTAGAGTCGAAGGGCCCGCCAAGAAGCTCAAATATGTTGCGAAGGGGAGTCTCATCCGGCACACAATTTAGCTTGTAACCGCCGCCCGGTCCGCGGACAGACTTGACCATTTCTCCCTTGTTAAGGCGCTGGAGGACTTTTGAAAGATGCGGCTCAGTTGAGCCTATTGCTGCTGCTATCTGCTGTGTGGAAAGACATTTGTCCGGGTTCTTCGCAAGCTCCCCAAGAGCATGCAGACCCAGGATAAGGGGATCCGGCAGGCTGACGATGGGATTCAGTTTGTTCTCCTCCTTGCAATAACGGAATACCGGATATTGTATTCCATTTCTCATGTATGGTCAACATTGACGGCGATAAAGTTATGTTTATTTCCATTCTTAAAATACCAACAGAAGATCATGAAGCAAGAAAATAGGCCAAACATACCACTTGTGGGATTATAATTTACCCTTATTATTGAACGACCATTAATTTTTGGAGGATCGGTTTTGGAAAATCACTTAAAAAACATCACATCAAACCTTACAATATGGCTGGCAGCCGCAGTGTTGCTCTCGATCCTCACGCCAAACCCGGCATGGGGCCTGCTCCTTGGGGCAGTCGCAGCGCTTCTTGCAGGAAACCCTGCCGCCGAAAGCACCGGAAAGGTTTCTAAAAAACTTCTCCAGATCGCTGTCATCCTTCTGGGGTTCGGGATGCACCTAGACACGGTCATAAGGGTCGGTCTGACTTCTGTATGGATCACTATGATATCCATATCATTGACCCTTATAATCGGAACGGCCCTTGGCAGGATCTTTGGCGTTGAGAGGGACCTTTCCATACTTTTGAGCACCGGTACCGCTGTATGCGGAGGGAGCGCGATAGCCGCAATGTCGCCCTCGATCGGGGCATCGCAGTCGGACACAGGAGTGGCTATGGCGGTGGTATTCCTGCTCAACGGAGCGGGGCTTCTGATCTTTCCCGCGATAGGGCGCTTCTTTGAACTTTCACAGCAGCAGTTCGGCTTCTGGGCCGCCCTTGCCATACATGACACGAGCAGCGTTGTAGGGGCTGCCGCGATCTACGGGGCAGAGGCCCTTGCGATAGGGACAACTGTCAAACTGACGCGTGCGCTGTGGATCCTTCCTCTGGCTATTGGAGGCGCAAAACTCAACAAATCTGAGAGCAAGGCCCCGTTCCAGTGGTTTTTGATAGGATTTTTGGCTGCAGCAGCAGCAAGGTCACTTTTCCCCGCGCTTGAAACGGTCTGGGATCTCGGATCCCTTGCGGGAAAACATCTCATGACAGGCACTCTCTTTCTTATAGGAGCGGGCCTGAGCAGGGATAAATTGAAAAAAATAGGCTTTAAGCCTTTGTTTATGGCTGTGACCCTCTGGCTTATTATTTCCATCCTCTCTCTTACAGCCGTAATAAAAGGGTTTATGCCTCACATCAACATTTAGGGGGAGATAATCGTGTCAGAAACAATATTAACGATGTTTGACGAACAGAATCCCTGCTGGACAGCCGAACTCCTCGAACTTGCGGGAGAGGATGCCTCTGGGCTTGATGAGCTTGTCACCTCAGGGTCACTCGAACTCTCTGACGGGATATACAGCCTGACTGAGAGAGGAAAGGCCGAATTTGTAAGGGCAAGGGACGAACTTTTTCTGGAAGGCATGCCGGGAACCAAACCCTCTGATCCAGCGAGAAGCGTGAAGAGGACAAAGCTCCGCTTGCTTCTGGACAACGCGCACCTTCAGAGGTGGGGGATCAAAATATATCATGCGGGGCAGGACCTGGATTTTTATCCTGACCTCAGGAGAGAGGAACTCCTTTCCTTCAAAAACGGGACACCGGAATGGAGCTACACAGACTCCCCTCTCTACAGGAAGATAAATGAGGAGTTCAAACCTGCCCTTATTGAGGACAGAAAAACAGACCTTGTGACCCCTGAAAGGCTGAGCTCGTGGTGTGAAGAGAACTCCGCGTGGCCAGGCAGTCTGAATGTAGACCTGCTCTATCTCTGCCACTACGATTTCATGCAGTACAGGGATTTCGGAGGCCATCCGAACGACGGGCTGAAAGTCATCAACACGGACAGGTTCCTCTTCCTCTTCCCGGAGCCTGATATCGAAAATAACCTGGTGAACGTGGCAAAATTCCATCTCTGGCTAAACACCCTCAGGCGGATGATGATCCCCGGCTACGTGGACAGGGATACACAGGAACAGGACAGCGTAAGCTGGCTCGTCTTCACAACAGAAAGAGAAAATGAGGCGGCGGCTCTGGCAGGCGAACTTGGTAATTTCGGGGAAAAACTTGTTGAGAACGCAAATCCATGCGAGGTATGGACCGTATCAATGGAAGCTCTTGAAAATGTAAAAGAGAAGAGGGAACTTATCTGGGAGCTGCTTCCCGACATTGCCCACCCTGCTCAGAGAACGATAATATAGGAGGCAGGGAGAGGTCAGTATGTTCTGGGACAGTGCGCTTGAATCGATAATGCTGCTCTGCTTCGCGGCAGCATGGCCCGCCTCTATCCATAAATCTTGGACCGGAAGGACGAGAAAGGGCAAGAGCCTCTTCTTTCTCGCTATAGTATTCGTCGGATATGCCGCAGGGATCACAAGGGTGCTTCTTAGGAACGACGGCAGTTTCCTGATCTTCCCATATACCTTCAACGCACTGCTTGTGGGCTGTGACCTTATGATCTATTACAGGAACTACAGGATAGATGAGGGAAAACCGCCGCTGGTCCCGCAGAGCACAAAAGATTTTGTCAAAGATTACTTCAGGAACCACCGATGGAGAAACAGGATGTAAAAAATTATGGGGCTGCGTGATATCTCCTCACACAGCCTCTTTTTTTTTATCCGCCTATCTCTTTCTTGGCATGGAAAGGGCGCTTGGCGTAACTGCCATGCCTCCAAGTGACGTGCAGCGAAGTT
>JBFXIQ010000106.1:0-4003 GCA_050175815.1 Synergistaceae bacterium | reverse complement strand
CTTGGAACAGGTTGTCCGAAATGCAAGAAGCTTGCAGAACTCACAGATCAGGCTGCAAAAGAGCTGGGGCTTGAGCTGGAAATGGAAAAGGTGACCGAAGTTGCGAAAATAATGGACTTTGGAGTAATGACCACTCCCGCGCTTGCCATTGAGGGCAAAGTGGTCCTTGCGGGGCACCTTCCAGCATATGAAAAGTTGAAGGAGATCCTTGTGAAGGCGAGCCCTGTCGAAGGATCAGGCTGCGAAGAGTCGGGAGGGTGCAGTCTCTGAGGCTAAATTAATGCCGGCGGTGCCGGTATCCATCAGCCTTACCGGTAAGAAATTTTAAAACAAGAGCGTCCCCGCACCTGCGGGGAATTTCTTAAAGCTAGTATGTGCAATAAATGCCACATAAAATAGAGAGACGGAGTTGACCGGTTGTGAGTGATCGCAAAAAATTTTTATGGATAGCAGGGTTTTTCCTGGTTTTCTACTTCCTCCCGGAAGGAAATGAGCGTGTTGCGGCAGGGCTGACTGAATCAATAGCAATGATGTCCGATTACGCAAGAGAGCACGTACTTCTGTGTCTTGTTCCGGCATTCTTCATTGCGGGTGCAATTTCAGTATTCATAAGCCAGCAGTCCGTAATGAAATATCTTGGTGCGAGGGCTGAAAAATGGATAGCCTACTCCGTGGCCTCTGTGTCCGGCTCTGTCCTCGCCGTCTGCTCATGTACGGTCCTCCCCCTCTTTGCCGGGATCTACAAAAGAGGTGCGGGGCTAGGTCCTGCGACTGCCTTTTTATATTCCGGTCCAGCAATAAATGTCCTTGCGATAGTACTTACGGCCCGCGTTCTCGGGCTTGAACTGGGAATAGCCAGAGCAATAGGCGCTGTTATCTTCAGTGTTGTAATAGGGCTACTGATGGCTGCCATATTCGGGAAAGAGGAAGCGGCAAGGCAGGAGGAGTTTGCTCAGTTCCCGGAAGAGGAGAGCGGAAGGCCTCTTTGGAAAACAGTTATATACATGGCAGGCATGGTGGTATTTCTGGTATTTGCAAACTGGGCTGCCCCAAAAACACCAAATTCGTTCTGGGAAACCGTTTACAGCATGAAATGGATACTTGCCGGAGCCGGCCTCACCGTAACTGTGCTTACATCACTGACATGGTTCAACAAGGAAGAGAGAGCCGAATGGTTCGGCTCAACATGGGGATACGCACTGCAGGTAGTACCCCTGTTGTTTGGCGGAGTCCTGGTCGCAGGATTCCTTCTTGGCCGTCCCGGGCATGAGGCCCTTATCCCGAGCCGGTACGTTGCGATGCTGGTAGGAGGCAATTCAGCCGGAGCTAATTTCTTTGCCTCGATAGCAGGAGCCTTCATGTACTTTGCTACGCTGACAGAGGTGCCAATACTGCAGGGCCTTATCGGAGCAGGGATGGGCAAAGGCCCGGCTTTGGCCCTCCTTCTTGCGGGGCCGGCTCTGTCATTGCCGAGCATGCTTGTCATAAACAGTATCCTTGGACCTAAAAAAACAGCAACTTACGTAGTGCTTGTGGTAGCCCTGTCGACAGTTGCCGGCATGATCTTTGGAATGATAGCTTCCTGAAAATAAGATTTATAGCTATCATATACACTCAAGTTTGCACGACGGAGGTGTGTTTTTGGATTCTTATCTTCTTTACGGGATAACGATAGTGTTGCTCCTGCTCTCTTTTTTCAAAGACAGAAAAAAGACCCGCATGGCTCTGAAAAAAGGATGGAAGGCTTTTGACAACATACTTCCGCAATTTTTGGTGGTCATCCTCTTTGTCGGCGTTATGCTTGCCGTGCTGGACCCACAGACCATATCAAGGCTTATTGGGAAAGGTTCAGGCTGGGTCGGTGTGATCCTTGCAGCAACGGTCGGATCGATAACACTGATTCCCGGTTTTGTAGCTTTCCCTACGGCCGCACTCCTTCTGCAGGCAGGCGCAGGATATATGCAGATAGGTGCTTTTATATCGACCCTGATGATGGTTGGAGTTGTAACAATTCCAGTGGAAATTAAATATTTTGGGAAAAAGATGACCCTCCTGAGGAATTTTATGGCCTTCATCTTTTCTTTCTTTGTGGCTTATGTAATTGGAAAGGTGGTCGGCTGACTTGGTCAATATGATAAAAAGATACAAAGGTTTCCTTATTGTGCTTGTATGTGTCGGCCTGCTGACGATCTTCAACAGGGGCATCGGAATTAAGGCGATCTCAATTTCTGCACGCTCGTTTCTCGAAATGCTCTTCATAATCCCGCCGGTTTTTGTTCTTCTGGGACTCCTTGATGTATGGGTCCCAAGGGAAAGCATGGTCAGATACATGGGAGAGGGGTCGGGGATCAAGGGAGTGCTGTTGTCCCTATTCATTGGCTCTGCCGCTGCAGGCCCGCTCTATGCGGCGTTTCCTGTTGCAGCTGTATTCATGAAAAAGGGAGTCAGTTTTTCGAACGTAATGATCTTTATAGGAGCATGGTCAACTACAAAGATCCCCATGGTCCTCTTTGAATTTGAGTCACTTGGTTCCGCATTTGCTCTCACAAGACTTCTTGTTGATATCCCGGGGATAATAATTATCGCACTGCTGCTTTCAAAGATGGGCAGTAAAGAAGAGATAAAGCAAATATATGATAATGCAGAAAAGATGGATGCCTGTTCGTAACAGGATAAGAAGATCCGACCTGTTTGTGATGCAATTATTAAATATTAGTAACCATTTCTCCCTGTTGTCGGTATAATATTGACAAGTGCGAATATACTCACAGGGGGAGACGGAAGAATGAATGATCATACCGAACGATCCTTGCTTTTTAAGGCTTTATCCGATCCAAACAGAATAAGGATAGTAGATATGCTTTCGTGCGGAGAGCTCTGTGCCTGTACCATACTTGAGGCTTTCAGCCTCACTCAGCCCACTCTTTCTCATCATATGAAGATCCTTTGCAGATCAGGTCTGGTAGTTCCAAGAAAAGAAGGGAAATGGACCCATTATTCATTAAACAGAGAAAAGTTTTCTGAACTTATTTCCTTTATCAACAACATTTCAACAGACGCAGGCAAAGAACGTATTTTTTGTGATACCAAGTGCTGAGGTTTTAAGTGCCTAATACTAAAAATAAAAAAGCGGCCGGGAAAGAATTTCTCCGGCCGTCTTTCTATGGATTGCAGGAAATCTTTTCTTTTAGTTCCAATATCTTTCTCTCGATGGTGTTTATAACCTCTATGAAGACTTCGTCTTCCTTCCCCGTCGGATCATTAAGTCCCCAGTTCTCTTCGTATGCCCCTTCGATAGGAGGACATGTTACATTGCAGCCCATCTTTATCACAACGTCTGGATCGGGGATATCAAAGATCAGTTTTGAGAACTGGTCTTTTTCCATGTCTATGCCGTGGAGGCTCTTCATGAGGCGCACCGCGTCCTGATTTATCCGGTCTTTCAGTTCAGTCCCCCCGGAATAGCTCTCAAATACCTCAGACGCCAGTTTTTTGCCTAGGGCTTCAGCTATCTGGCTTCTGCAGGAGTTATGTACGCATACGAAGGCTACCTTGGGCTTGCCGGTGCAGTTGATCAAAACTTTTTTTTCGTTGTTTTGCATTGCAGACCCTCCTATTTGTGCATAATATTACTATTTCAAAAAATGATTTATATAATCTCATAATTATAGCATCACAAAACTGAAATTTAATATATTGACAAACATCTATACGTAGTATATATTTGCGTTCGGATAAGGTCAAGTCAGAAAAAATATATATTAAGGAGAGACAGGCATGTCAGAAAAAGCTGCGAATGAAGCTGAACTTGGATTTTTTGGACGTTACCTTACCGTGTGGGTAGCGCTCTGCATGGCAGCCGGTGTAATGATAGGGATATACATTCCTGCTGTTCCTGCGACTCTTGCCAAATTTGAGTACTCAAATGTCTCTATGCCGGTGGCAGTATTGATATGGCTCATGATATACCCCATGATGCTGAAAATAGATTTCTCAAGCGTGG
>JBFXIQ010000105.1:0-4060 GCA_050175815.1 Synergistaceae bacterium | reverse complement strand
CGGATCCAAAGTCCGCTGCCTTTCCTCTTGGCTACACCCCATAACGTGCAACGGACATTATAGCCTGTATATAGAAAATTAGGCAAGTAGACGGGACTCTATATTATACTCATTATATTTCAGCATTTTCCGCGTAATATATACAATTATTTCTATATGATTTATAATGACTCTTAAATCGGATTCTATTTAAACCGGAGGTATAAATATATGTGGACAATAAGTGAAGGTATAAACATTTTAAGAGGGCGAGGGGCAAAAATTACAGCTCAGAGGATCGCGATACTGAAACAGCTTGAAGGCAGGACAGATCACCCGTCAGCTGACATGCTCCACAAAGAACTCTCTGTCGATTACCCGACGATGTCTGTTGCTACCGTTTACAGCACAGCTCAGCTTCTTGCAGATGCGGGGCTCATAAAAATACTCAGCATAGACGACAAAAGAGTATATTTTGATCCGACAACATCCACTCACGGTCACTTCCTTTGCAGAAACTGCGGAAAGCTTGTTGACCTCAAAATTAATGAAGAGGGATTCTTCAAGTCAGCCAGCACTGCTCAGAACAGCATTGCTCAGATAGACAACGCTGAAGTATTTCTCTATGGTCTTTGCACAGATTGCTTCAGCCAAAAATAACAGGTCCGTTTATATTTAATAAAGAGTTCACACTTCTGCAGCATATCGTATCTAAAACCACAAGCACTCTTCTTTTTGTAACGATAATTTTGCTGTCTGCATGTATTGTATATACTCCGGCTCAAGCAAGCACTGCACCTTTCATTCTTTACCAGATAAGTATTCCCATGGAACCAGGCAAAGATGTGACCGTAAGTTCAACAGACGGTACAACTGCTGTTATCGGTCAGGTAACCGCTTTGCCGCAGACGACAAGATGGCCCAGCTACAGTGCCAGTGCATGGGGTACTCCCGGTGAAGTATGCGCATCAGCTGTCAACGCTGTGCATATGCTCGTTTCTGTTGAAAAAGAAAAAGGAAGGACACTCAGTATCATCCCACGCGAGACAATCGCCCCTGCCGCAGGTCCCGGAGCATCCGTGGTAATATCCTCGAAGGCAGGAACCGGAATTTTTGGTGCCTGGGCTCCTCCTGTTGGGTCAAAGATCTCGGTTATAAAAAAAGGAACAGATAAACCATCCCAATTATCTGTCGATAATCTCCCCAAAAAGGGTGATACTCTTATCATCACTGTTCAGACAACGGATCATGGATACATGGCTGAGATCGAAAACAGACCGGGCGGAAGGGTCACAGAGTGGAGCAAAGACGGATATCGCATCATAGGTCGTGTGATCAGGCCTCTTGCCGGAACAGGGCGTTTTGAAGGCACTTTGTTCCAAAAGACCGGCTCGCTTAGGGCAAATCACTGCGGTGTGATCGATTTCAGTTCCTCGCAAAGGGGCAAGATCGGGGGATTCCAGATAATTCCCTGGGACCACGCACTTTTGTCAAAAGAAATGCAGGGCTCGTGGGACATGACCCAATGGATGATAATCGGTCCAAGTGACGGAAGGTCTATGATGGGAGGCACATCCCCTCTTTTCAAAGGTGTTCTTGTCTCCGGCCCGTCAGAAGGGGAACTTCTGTGGGACATATGGTCGACCTATGGAAGAAGATCTCTCATCCTGGCAAGAAAAAACGGGGGCCCGTGGGAAAAACTTCCTGAAGTCACCGGCAGAAATGATTACGCGCTTAAAGATGTGACACACCTAAAAATATATTTCCCGTTCACAGATGAACCGGCACTTTAAAGAATTCTAAAACTATTGCGCACCCCTAAAAATAGAAGCAGGGCAATCGCCCTGCTTCTTCATATCTTCACATTCAATTCTTTTTCGATAGTATCTATGATGATATTCCTAAGATCATGATCTTGAAGGGCCTTTATAATGGTCGCTTTGATCCAGCCCTCTCTTACGCCGCAGTCCAGTCTTCTTCCCTTATACAAAAGCGCATAAACAGGCTCTTCTTCCAGCATCGAAGCAATCGCGTCAGTAAGCTGGTATTCGCCTCCCCTGCCCCTCTTTATGCTCTTGAGGTGCCTGAAGACAGAAGGAGAGAGTACATATCTTCCCATTATTGCCAGGTTTGACGGAGCATCATTCGGATCTGGCTTCTCGACGAGCCCCTTCACCCTGTAAACTCCCGGTTCCACCTCTTCTGCATCAACTATCCCATACCTGGAAGTATCTTCTTTATCAACTTCCTCGAGACTCAAAACTGAACCGCTATATCTTTCTCTAACTGATTCAAGCTGGGCAAGCACTGTCGGCTCAGCGATCATTACATCATCAGGCAGCAAAAGTCCAAAGTATTCATCTTTACAGAATTCTTCTGCACAAAGCAGCGCATGGCCAAGTCCAAGCGGTTTCTCCTGAAGAGTGTAGTAAAATTCGGCAAGTTCAGGGATCTTTTTCAATTGTTCAGCCAGGTCTTCCTTGCCTGTTTCCATAAGGTGTTCCTCAAGCTCAGAAGAATGCTGGAAGTACTGAAAAATTGTTTCCTTCCCAGTACCTGTGACGAAAATTATTTTTTCACATCCAGATGCTACCGCCTCATCTACTCCATAATGGATCAGTGGCCTGTCTATAAGAGGCATCATCTCTTTAGGAATGTCCTTTGTTACCGGCAGAAACCTCGTACCAAGTCCGGCAACCGGAAAGACGGCCTTTCTGATGTGATGGAATGTCATTTAATTACCCCCTGTGCATGCTATTTCAAGTATAGTATTTTCAAGCATGTCTGCTGTAGCATTCATTAGATCGTGGTCCCTCGATTCAACAAATATTCTTATCAGCGGTTCGGTGCCTGATGGCCGCAGGAGCATCCTTCCTTTCCCTTCAAGCTCATTCATCGCAATTTTTTCAGCTTTCTTAAGCCTGGAACTGCCCAAAATCAAATCTTTGTTTTCAATCCTGAGATTTCTGAGTACCTGCGGGTATCTGTCAAATCGGTCAGAGAGCGTCGATATGTCTTCACCCAGATCAGAGATCGCTCTTAGAAACAAGAGGCCTGAACACAACCCATCTCCCGTGTTTGCAAAACCAAGGGCAATCAGGTGACCGGACTGTTCCCCGCCTACACGGCATTTTTCCTTACGCATCGTATCAAGGACATACCTGTCTCCTACTCCGCAGCGAAACACTTTTATCCCCTCTTTAGCCAGCAGATCCTCAAGCACCATGTTGCTCATAACAGTAGCTACAACACCGGAACCAAGAGTTCCCTTCATTGAAAGCCATCGTCCTATCACCCAGAGCATGATGTCACCGTCGATGATCCTGCCCTTCCCGTCACACATCAGCACTCTGTCAGTGTCGCCGTCGTAAGCTATACCTATGTCTGCATTTTTATCTATAGTCTTTTCCCTGAGAAAACCCATATTTGTGACCCCAACGCCCAAATTTATATTTAAACCATCAGGTTTGTTGGCGAAAATCGAGACTTTGCCTTTCCAGTTCCTGAAGAGCGGTTCGACCAGCGCTGAAGCTGCACCGTTGGCAGCATCGATCACGATCGAATATTCCCTGTTTTCAACCTTATCCATGATGCCAATCAGAAATTTCAGGTAATCATCATTCAGGCCGGGGACGTTAGTTATCCTGCCTATGCTGCCATGGATAGGCCTCTCAATTTCTTCTTTCACATCGAAAAGAGATTCTATTTCCAGTTCCTCATCGTCAGAGAGTTTGAAACCTTCTCCGTCAAGAAATTTAATGCCGTTATACTCTGCCGGGTTATGGGAAGCACTTATGACAGCCCCTCCGTCAAAATCGCCTGATGCCACTGAATAACTTACACCGGGAGTCGGGATCTCTCCAATCGTATAGACATCCCCTCCCGCGGAGGTTATTCCTGCACACAGCGCATATTCGATCATGTGTCCGGAATAGCGGGTATCTCTGCCAACAACGATCTTTGGCTTAGAATTGCCCCTTTTCAAAAGAAAAAGCGTAAATGCTCTTCCCAGCTTCATTGCTGATTCCGGTCGCATCATTCCCCTGTTTGCAATATCCCTGACACCGTCTGTTCCAAACAT
>JBFXIQ010000104.1:0-4064 GCA_050175815.1 Synergistaceae bacterium | reverse complement strand
CCTGTTAAGGAAACATATAAAAACTCCTTAGCTAGTTTTCGCTCTTTCAATGAAATATTTCTTTACACTTCCGGCTGGAACATCAAAGAGAGTCTCCCAATATCCTTCTTTACCTTGTATTCCCCAGTGAACGGTTCTGTTGTATTCCCCAAATTCTTTTGCAGTCCCGTTGTTCAATATTTCAATTTGATTCCTGTGCTCCTGCCAAAACAGCTTTTCCCACTTAAGCACGGGGGTCAGGTCGTGCCTGGGAAAATCATAGAGGCGCTCGCGCATCTTTACCAGCGTTGAGACAATTTGTTTGTTTGGACATTTTTCCAGAATCGTTTCATGAAAAGCAATGTTTTTATCGTAGCAAAGAGAAACGTCACCATCATGAAGTCTTTTCTCAACTTCATCCACAATTAATTTGAGTTTTTCAACGGAACTTTTTCGTACAGGCTCAAATGCGAGTTCATAAGCCATGCCTTCCAAAGCTGCTCCGACTTCCTGAGCATCCATAATTTCTTCAAACGTTAAATATCGGACGATAACACCTTTACAGGGTACTATTGTAACAAACCCTTCGGCTTCAAGCTGAATCATGCAGTCACGAAAAGGGGTCCTGCTTATGCCCAGTTCTTCTGAAAGTTCCTTTTGGTTGATAGTGTCGCCGCGCTTTAATTCACCAGAATTCATTTTATTCTTAATGTAATTATATAATTTTTTTCTTAAAGACTCATTTTGAAAGGATGTCATATCTTTTTACTCCCCCACACTTGTAAAAATCCTCTCCCAAGTATATCATGGGGAAACTTACATGCAGCATGTAACATGCAAGTTGTACCTAAATAATAATTTGCATAATTAAGGAGGCCTGGTGCCAGCCACTCAATTACATTTTAGTACAGCGGGGTGTATTAGGTGTTTCAATTGAGAGAAAGAGAAAGGAGTGTAATCAATGTCCACAGATAATAAGAAAAAAGGTATCCGCAAAGAAATATTTGTTCCTTCATTCATAATAATTGGTGGTGCTGCTTTACTAGGCATATTCAACAACGCGCTGCTTGCCAAGATCGCTTCGGCAACATTTGATTGGTCCCTCACGAATCTGGGTTGGCTTTACCAACTGATATCCGTATTAGCTCTCCTGATAGTCGGAGTTATTACTTTCTCCAAATTTGGTTCTATCCGCATAGGCGGTAAGGATGCAAAACCAAAATTTTCTTTCTATTCCTGGTTTGCAATGGCTCTGACAGGTGTTATTGCTACGGGTATCATAACTTACGGCGTGAACGAACCAATAATATACTTAGGCAACATTTATGGAGAAGCTGCCAAATTAGGCTTGGAGCCCGGTGATCCCGAGCTGATATGGTTTTCAATTGGCAGATGCCTCTATAACTGGACATTCTTCCCATATGCTATGTACTGCATTTCCGGCATCCTGTCAGCATACCTCTATTTTAACGAGAAGAAACCTTTAACTGTTACTGCAACACTTGAACCTCTATTTGGTATCAAGGTCCACTCGTTTACATGGCTGATAGATAACCTTTCCCTTCTTGCGATAGTACTCGGATTAGCCTCTTCTCTCGGCGCTGGTCTAGCCTTGATAGGTTCAGGTGTTGAGACGGTATGGGGAATCAAGCAGAGCCCTGTTATATGGCTTGTGATAGCGGCGATCACAACAGCATTGTTTACTGTCGCATCATACCTGGGACTTGATAAAGGAATTAAAAGACTGGCAGATTTCAACTCAAAAATATTTTTTATCCTTCTCTTCTTCCTGATCATAATGGGACCGACACTTTACATTCTCAGAACAAGTGTCGCAAGTCTTGGATACTGGCTCCAGAACTTCTGGATCTGGGCATTTGACCCTGGGGATATCGGCGGAGATGCGCTGGTAAAGTGGTGGACACTGTATGACTGGGCAATATGGATAGCATACGCACCTTTGATGGGGCTGTTCCTTGCTATGATCTCTTATGGCCGTACAATCCGTGAGTTTATGATAGTGAACTGGATCCTTCCATGCGTTTTTGGTCTGATTTGGTTTGGCGTGTGGGGCAGTACCGCAATCGCATGGCAACTCGAAGGCAAGGTTGATATTATCGCAGCTATAAAGGCGAGCGGAGCGGTAGCAGGCCTTTGGGTTTTTCTTGAAGCGATGCCGCTGGGTAAGTTCATCGTTCCGGTAGTTATGGTTACACTAATGCTTTCCTTTGCAACTGCAGCAGATGTTATGACGACCACAATAGCTTCAATATGCACAAAAGATCTTGAGCAGAACGAAGAGCCCCCGACATGGCAGAAAATACTCTGGGGAATTTCTATTGGAGCGATTGCTTTCTTCATGGTCGCTTTTGCAGGCGGAGCGCAGGGTGTTGATGGTGTTAAGTTTCTAGCTGCAGCAGGCGGAGCGATGGTATTATTTATCTTCGTACTGCAGGTCATATCGGCATTTAAGGTTTTTTTCTGCGACAAAATAATTGATTAAGGTAAGGAGAATTAATGGAATGAACAGAGCAAATTTGATTAAAGAGGTGGTCTTAGGAGGAGAAGTTAAGCTCCCTGAGCTTGTGGCTGTAGCTCGATATGGAGCAGTGGTTTCCTTCAATGAAGATTACAAAAACCGTGTTAAGGCCTGCAGAGATCTTGTGGAAATTTTTGTAAAAGAAAACCGAAGGATCTACGGAGTGACAACAGGGCTTGGAGAAAACGTCAAACGTGTCATCCATGAAAAAGAAGCGATAAAGTATCAGAAAAATATGATCCTTACTCACTGTACAAATGTAGGTGAGCCACTGGACAGGGAAGCGGTACGCGCGATAATATTCGTAATGCTTCTAAATATGGGAAGCGGGTACTCAGGTGCAAGGCTGGAATTGCTAGAGCGTCTTGCAGAATTCCTTAATAAAGATGTTGTGCCATGGACACCCTCACATGGATCAGTTGGTTACCTGGGAGCAGAGGCACATATAGCTATGGTCTTGTTTGGAGAAGGACGAGCCTATTATAAGGGAGAGCTTCTTGACGGCGCAGCGGCTTTAAATCGAGCCAATATTGAGCCGATCTACCCTAGCTATAAAGAAGGTTTATGTCTAATAAGCGGTGGGACCTCAGTCACGGCACTTGCCGCACTCTCTGTCTACGATGCTTTAAATCTTACTGCAACTGCAGATGTTGTAGCCTCTTGCACACTGGAAGCTCTCGGGGGAAACCTGAAAGCTTTTGATGACAGGGTCATGTTAGTCAAGCGTCAGCCTGCACAGTGGGTATCGGCGAAGCACGTCAATAAGATACTCAACGATAGTGAAATTATAAAAAAATATGGCGGACAGAATCTTCAGGATGCGCTATCTCTACGCTGCATTCCCCAGGCGCACGGAGCGGTACGTAAAACTGTAGCGGATGCGCTGATAGCGGTAGAAAATGAGTTGAACTCCTGTGATGACAATCCGATAATACATCCGTCAGGTGAGGCTCTGAGCGGTTGTAACTGTGACGCAGGTTTCGTTGGTATCGAATCAGATTCAATTTGCATTGCTATGGGCTATCTTTCAAAAATATCTGAGCGCAGAACTGACAGAATGGTCAATGAACATGTGAGTGGTTTACCGCCATTCCTTGTGGCTTCCCCTGGAGAAAACAGCGGATACATGATACTCCAGTATTCTTCAGCAGCGCTACTGGCAGAACTAAGAAGCCTCGCACATCCCTCTTCGGTTGATTCCGTCCCCACTTGTGCTTTTCAGGAAGATTATGTGAGTATGGGTTATAATTCTGCTCTCAAAGCCAGGCAGGTCATAAACCTTGCTGAATACATAATCGGAAATGAATTATTGACTGCCGTACAGGCAGCAGACCTCAGAAAGCATAAGGATTGCGCCCTATCTACTGTAACAATGGAAGTCAACAAAGCAGTAAGAGAAAAAGCTCCATTTATGGAAAATGACCATTATATTTCGCCGGATATGGAGTGGACAAAAGAGCTTGTCCATTCCGGAAGGGTAAGAGAAATTGCCGAAATGATTATTGGCAAAATGGAATAATGACATGGGAAAATGGACTAAGATATA
>JBFXIQ010000103.1:0-4111 GCA_050175815.1 Synergistaceae bacterium | reverse complement strand
AAAATCCCACCACTAAGGGTGGGATGAAATATACTGGTGGAGCTTAGGGGATTCGAACCCCTGACCTCTTGAATGCCATTCAAGCGCTCTCCCAACTGAGCTAAAACCCCAAAGTCGAACATGGGCAATTATACTGATTAGGATAAATCGTGTCAATACTATCATAAAAGCATGAAAATACTTAGTGGAACAGGGAAAATGAATGCCTGCATATTTGCTTTCTTAGTTTTGTCCACCATGTTGATGTCCTCAGAAGCATCGTTCGCAATTACAAAGGATGAGGTGTTGCCCCATATTTGTAAATCACTGGGACACAGCGTACCGAAGAAATATTTAACGGACCATGAGGGAGATTTGACGAATTCCTCTGCAATAAGGCTTGCCCTGGAATCAATGGGATGGGGCTTTGTTATCACGGTCTACGACCAGATAACTATCCTGCCTGAGTGGAGTGATATGGACTCTATCACGGAAATTTCGAAAAAAATATCACCGCCACTGCCGTCAGCGATGACCGACCATCTTGAAAGCCCTTTTGCGGAGGAGAATATTAAGCCCCTCACAGACTGGCTTGATCTATGCAAAAAGAAAGTCTCATGGAAAGATTCATTTTCTTCTGAAGGAACGACGCTTACCGTCTTTAAACACGGGTTAGGCAACCCTGCCGGACCGGCCGACGGGGATCTGAAAAAAGGTATGAATGAACCCCTTTTCGCCGCTATGATAACAGTAGACATGGATGCAGTGAACTGCCAGATAGCCACTGCGGTCATGGTGGGGGCGAATAAGGCGCCCCTCGCAACTATAGCGGTGGAGAACTACGGCGTAATTGGCGGCATCAACGGAGGTTATTTTGCCGGGGCCAAACCTATAGGTGTTCTTCGCAGGCAGGGACACACCGATAATGCGAAATTCTGGCCACAGCGCTCCGCATTTGGCTGGAACGAGAAGGGCGAAACTATATTCATCGACGGCAAGGAGGTCGCAAGCATCAGTTCCGACAGTCGCTTTGACAAATATACAGAGATGCTGCAGGCCGGCCCCCTGCTGCTTAAGAACGGAAAATATTCAGAGAACACAGAAAACATAAGAGAAAACGTCCTCAATATGCGTCATCCCAGAACTATCGTAGGAACAGACGGAAAACGGGTAATGTGGGCCGTGATAGACGGAAGGGACAGCATGCACAGTGTGGGTGCGACCATAGAGGAGACCAGAAAGGTCTGCAAATGGCTGGGGATGACTACTGCCCTTAACCTCGACGGTGGGGGCTCAAGCTCTCTCTGGTGGAGGGGGAATACTTTCTCACTGCCGAGCAACAGCAACGATACGGAACGCCCTATACCTTACGGCGTGCTGATCTTCCGGGAGGGTTCAGGCGTAAGGCAATGACCGGAACGGTCCATACCTGATACAATCAAAATAAAAAGAGATCCAGCAGATATTCGCGGGATCTCTTTTTATTTTTGCTTAATTTGACTGAAGATCTTGAAAGCTGAACTACTTGAGTTCTACCTTTGCTCCGGCTTCTTCGAGCTTCTTCTTGATCTCTTCGGATTCATCCTTGGAAGCCTGCTCCTTCACGGTCTTGGGTGCGCCGTCAACGAGTTCCTTGGCTTCTTTGAGTCCGAGACCTGTGATCTCGCGGACAACTTTGATTACGCCGATCTTGTTAGCGCCGTGCTCAACGAGAACTACGTCGAACTCTGTCTTCTCTTCTTCGGCTGCCGCTGCGGGTGCTGCTGCGCCCATGGGCATCATCATTGCGGGTGCTGCTGCTGATACACCGAACTTGTCCTCGAGTTCCTTCACGAGCTCTGAGAGCTCAAGTACTGACATTTCTTCAATTGCCTTAATGATATCTTCACGTGTCATATTAATTCATCCTCCTAAGGATTTTTTTATTTTTATGCTGCTAGGCGGCTGTTTTGCCGTTAATGTAGACTATGCTGCTTCCTTTTTGTCCTTGATCTGCGAGAGACATGTGACAAGTCCCCTTGCCGGACCGGAAAGCACTGTGACCAGACCTCTGAGAGGGGCTGCGATCGTCTGGACGACCTGACCGATGAGAACATCTCTTGAGGGAAGGTCCGCAAGTGCAAATATCTGAGCCTGGGTAAGGATCTTTCCGTCAAGGATCGCGGCTTTAACGACCAGAGCATCGTTTCCCTTCTCTTTTGAGAAGTCGCGGATCGCCTTGGCGACAGATGCAACATCACCGTAGGAAAGCACGTAACCGTTCGGGCCTGAGTCGAATTCAGAAGCGTGGCTAATGCCTGCCTGCGTAAAAGCTATGCGCATGAGGGTATTTTTACATACCTTCATCTCGCCGCCGGCTTCACGGATACGTCTGCGGCAGTCGCTGATCTTCTTGACTGTAAGTCCACGATACTCGGTGATGAAGACTGCGTTGCTCTTATTGAGCAGTTCGACCAGGGAGTCGATCATTTCACGTTTTGCTTGTGTTGGCATTCAATTTCACCTCCTGTTGATTTTGTGATCGGAGGCCAACAAAAAAGGCTTCCGTCACCCAAGGGAGTCCGGAAGCCATAATACGTGTCTTAACAAGTTACAGGAACACGGTTATCCTTCGCAGACCTCGGCAGGAAATTAAGCGCATGCGCACCTGCTGTCTTGAGTCTAAGCTGTGAGATTATACAATAAGGGGTAAATTTTGTACAGCGGCAAAATTATCGGTGCAAAATTATCGGCGGTTATCAAATGTCCTCTTAATGAATGGACCTTTTTGCCCTGCACTGTCAGTATAATCAGTTCCGCAAATTTTTTTACATTTCTGCTAATTCTAATGTACAATTATCAGCGTACAAATTTCCTTACATATCACTGTGGAGGAGCTGCCACCTATGAAAAGACTGTCTATTTTTATTCTCACGTGCCTCATCATCTCTTTTGCTTCATCGTCCATGGCAAAACCCGTTGCCGAGGAGTTTCGAAACAAGGAGTATGACTATTCATCAATAAAGACTGTTTTGGTAATGCCGGTAATGTATGAAATTACGATACCCCCCTCTGAGCCGTTCTTTGATGATTCGATACAGCAAAAATGGAAAGAGATGACATCACAGGAGAAAAGCGGATTCAATTTTCTTGTGAAAACACCAGAACAGATCATCGAAAGAGATGATTTTGTCAAAGGGACCGGTCAGACAGAAAAATTGAGCAGGGACAAGGCTGCGGAGAAAGCCCTTACCCTCTCCCCGGAATACGCAGATGCTATAATGACTGCAACTGTTACAAAGTGCGCATACACAACTCTCCACCATCCGCAGGAACTTGTCTGGGATACACGTTATGAGAACCGTTCAGTCTATGTCAATGGCAAATGGGAGACCAGGAGCGTTCCGATAAGCTACCAGAAGATAAAACCCGCATGGGATGAGACTTTTGCTGTGGGGGCAGTAAGACTGGAGCTTCGCAGTTCAAAGGAGAACACCCTGATATACGGAGTTAACGTGAATGCCACAACTGCTGAAGATTTATTTACGCCTCTTCCGACTCTCACAAAACACATTACAAACGCCGTTGAAAACACTGCCAAAAGAGTACCTAGGAAATAATTTTCCTATCGGTTTTATAAACATGTGCAAAAAAGGGGGGACGCAGATGCGTCCCCCCTTTAACTGTATGACCGGTAAAGATCAAATTTATTCTGCTGCTGCTACGTCTTTCTGAGCCTGCACAGGGTCTATGGATATTCCTACACCCATAGTCGTTGCAAGCGTTACGGTCTTTACATAGGTACCTTTTACAGCGGCCGGGCGAGCCTTGATGATAGCCCTGAAGAGAGCCTTGACATTATTTTCGAGGTTCTCTACCGGAAAAGAAGCTCTCCCGACTGCGTTATGCGTAATAGCTGTTTTGTCGACACGGAACTCGATACGTCCAGCTTTGATCTCCTTAACAGCACCGGCAACGTCGAACGTAACTGTGTTTGCCTTTGCGCTAGGCATAAGTCCGCGCGGTCCGAGGACTTTGCCGAGACGTCCGGCTGATTTCATTATGTCCGGTGTGGCGATAACTGCATCGAAATCCATTCTGCCTTCAGCGATCTCTTTTACAAGATCTTCGCCTCCGACGATGTCCGCGCCTG
>JBFXIQ010000102.1:0-4140 GCA_050175815.1 Synergistaceae bacterium | reverse complement strand
GAAAAACTTTTGGGTGTTGCCGGACCTGATGTTGATTTTGAGCTTTCCGGCGACAATATCGCGTTGGGCTGGCTCCTTGGTTTGAACTACGATATCACTGACTCGACCTCTTTCGCGGCGGTTTACAGATCTAAAATAACGCAGAAAATGGATGCTGATGTAAACTTATCCATCCCGGCTCTTAACACAGGCGCGCATGGAGAAGTTACTCTTCCCGACAGCTTTACATTTGGCCTGGGCCACAGATTCAATGAAAATACAAGAGCTGAGATAGGTGCAACTTACACAAAGTGGAGCACCTATGACAAGCTTGAGATGGTTTTTGACAAGAACCTTCCGACAAGCACCGACATAAAGGACTGGAAAGACGTCTGGCGCTATCAGTTTGGTATCGAGCACAAGCTCAACGATACATGGAGCATCATGGGCGGTTACGCATACGACAACAGCCCGATACCGGACGAGAGGATGGACTTCATGGTCCCCACCGGAGACAGGCAGACTCTGAGCATAGGCTTCAAGAGGCGCAGCGGGAACTCCGAGCTTGCCTTCGCATGGGGTTATATGTGGATAAAGGACAGAGTCGTACCGGGAGCAAAGTACAGCCCTGTCGCATCGGACTATGCAGATGTCCGCGATAACACCTCCCACATCCTATCCTTGAGTTATACAGTCCATCTTAAATAACTGCAATATTTTAATAAATGATGAAACGGTTTCGCCTTAAAGGTGGGGCCGTTTTTTCATATTTCAGTAAATTGTATAATTTGTACCATCACTCTTGCCAATTTTTTTTATTGTTGTAAGCTATAGACAGGGCGGTAAAAACGCCGCAGTTGTTTTTTGTGCAAAAATATCATTTATTTCCCGGGGAGGAAATTTACAATGGCTACACAGGGACATTTCGTGGATCTCGAGAGCTTTAAAAAACTCAACGCCATTCCCATAAGGACCACTATCGAGACAGCTTTCTACGGAAACAATGTGGTCAGGATCAAAGATCTCTGTCAGGCATATGAACTTGCAAAGAACAGTCCGGGGGCAATAGAGCTCACGGGTATGCCTGTCCTTCGTCCCACTGAGCTGGGACTTCCCGAAGGAGCCAACGTACTTCTTTTCAACGACGGAGCAGTCTTCGGCAGATGCGCAGCGGCAAGAAGGATCGTTGGTTATCCCAATGTTTCGGTCCCTGAGTATGCAACACTTCTTCGAGAGGCAATTTACAATTCCAGATTCAGAAAATTTTACTCAGCGGAAGCCGTTATTGGCCTTGAAGAGGACTTTATGGTCAAGGCCAACGTTATGGTTCCTGAGAAGTTTGAAAATTCCATTTATAACTGGATGCTGAATTTCCAATACATGAACGATGAATACAGGGAACGCTATGCAAATTCCAGACCTCTCCCCAAGGACGGAGACCTTTTTGTATTTATCGATCCGGAATGGACACATCCAGATTATCCCCTCGGTCTTGCTTTCTTCTCCCCGGAACAGAACTGTGCTGCGATTCTCGGAATGAGGTATTTCGGGGAGTTCAAGAAGGGTACCCTGACACTTGCATGGGGAGTTGGCGCCAGAAACGGCTACGCTGCATGCCACGGAGGGGTCAAAAGATACAAACTGAAGGATGGAAGCGATAAAAAATTTGTCATGGCAGTCTTCGGTCTTTCCGGTTCAGGAAAATCCACACTGACACATGCAAAACATAAGGACAAGTACGATGTCACAGTGCTTCATGATGACGCAGTAGTGATCAATGTAAAGGAAAAATATGCGATAGCTCTTGAACCTGCATATTTCGACAAGATGCAGGACTACCCGATGGGCTGTGAGGATAATAAGTATCTTCTCTCCCTGCAGAATTGCGGAGTCGTAGTTGACGAGGCAGGCAAGCTTTTCGTTGTAAGCGAAGACATAAGGAATGGCAACGGACGTGCAGTGAAATCAAGGTTCTGGTCACCAAACAGGATAGACAGGATCGATGAGCCGCTCAATGCCATCTTCTGGCTTATGAAAGACCCCACGATCCCGCCGGTGCTAAAAATAACCGGAAACTCACTTGCCTCGGTAATGGGTGCCACACTTGCAACAAGAAGGACTTCCGCGGAGAGGCTCGCTCCCGGAGTAGACCCGGATGCTCTTGTAATTGAGAGCTATGCAAACCCGTTCAGGACGTATCCCCTTGCGATGGATTACATAAGATTCAGATCTCTTTTTGAGGACGGAGTTGATTGCTACATACTCAACACCGGTTCTTTCCTTGAAAAGAAGGTAGAAAAGAATACCACGCTCAAGATATTGGAAGACATAGTCGAAGGAAAGGCAAAATTTGTGCCCTTCGGCGGAATACCGGGAATGGAAGTTCTTAACATCCCCGGCTTTGACATTGACTTCAAAAACTGGACCTTCAAACAGCAGTTCATAAACAGGATGAACGACAGGATGCAATTTGTAAAATCAAGACAGACAGAGCTTGGCGGAATGGATGCGCTTCCCCCGGATGCGCTGAATGCGATCCAGTCAGTCATAGACTACCTGAAAAAATAGCTAAAGGCAGGCGGAAACTTCGTCCGCCGTCAGTCAATTGGCAAGCAATAGGCAAGCAATTGTAAAAGCAGGCGGTAACCTAGTCAGCCGGAGAATTTGCAGCCTCTGGCTGCGGAGATTTCGCGACTTTCATCGCTGGAGAATTTGCCGGAAGACCCATCCGGCGGTGAATTGGTCCCAAATCAAAAAGATTGAATTCTCCGCAGCTTGGAAAGCTGCAAATTCACCGCGATGCGAAGCGAGCAAATTCTCCGCCTGACGGAGTCAGGCAAATTCTCCGGCGCAGGCTCTCTCCGCCAGCCTTAACGACTGCTCAGCTATTGCTCAGCCACGCTTAGCTATTGCTAAGCCGTATTTAGAGGGGGGTATCAGCGTGGAGATCAAAGTTTTTGAAGTTGAAGAGTGGATGAATAAATACGAGGATGATGCCAGATATAACATCGCAGAAACTTGTGTGGAATCCCTGAAAGTCGGAGAACTGCTCGATATAGCCTCTATCGAAAGGGATGAGTTCTTTGGAAAGCTTGCAGAGACGAAGCTGACCTACGGGTCAATTCCGGGAACCGTTGACCTGAGGGAAGAGATAACCAAGCTCTACCATAAAAAGAAAACGATCGATAACGTTATTGTCACAAACGGCGGGATAGGAGCGAATTTCCTCGCCATTTTCTCCCTGGTCAGGCCGGGAGATGAGGTGGTGGCAGTCTATCCCACATATCAGCAGCTCTATTCCCTTCCGGAATCACTCGGGGCCAAGGTCAGGCGGCTTCGGACAGAACCGGAGGACGGATTTATCCCCGACATGAACAAACTGAGGTCCCTTGTCAAATCAAACACAAGGGCAATAGTCATCAACACTCCGAACAATCCGACCGGCGCCTGTTTCGGTGAAAAGGTGATGCAGGAGATCGCTGAAATAGCCGATAAAGTTGGGGCATGGGTGATTTGCGATGAAGTTTACCGTGGACTTGAGCATGAAGGAAGCTACTCTGTTCCCTCTATTGCGGACATATATGAAAAAGGAGTCAGCACCTCCAGCATGTCGAAGGTTTACTCGCTTGCAGGCCTGAGGCTTGGATGGGTGACCGCAGATAAGGAATTTATAAAAGAATGCTTCAAACACCGCGATTACAACATAATCAGCTGCGGGATGATCGACGATGCGCTTGCTTTGATAGCTCTCAAAAATAAGAAGAAGATACTCGAACGTAACATGAAGATTATTCTGGAGAACAAAAAAATTCTGACAGACTGGGTCGAAAAGACAGAAGGCGTCAGCTTCACAGTCCCGAACTCGGGAACGACAGCGCTGATCAAGTACGACTACGATGTGGAGTCAGAGGAATTCTGCAGGCGAATGTTCGAATACAACGGCGCCTTCGTAGTCCCCGGAAGCTGTTTCGAGTTCGAAAACCACTTCCGCATAGGATATGCTCCAAAAAAGGAAGTGTTGGTAAAAGGGCTTGAGGCGATAAATCTTTTTTTGAAAACCATATAAAATTATAGTTTTCAAAAAAGGCTGGGCTGTTGCTGAACAGTCGTTAGGACGGACGGAGACCGTATCCGCGATCCGCCCCAATTGCGGCAATTGGG
>JBFXIQ010000101.1:0-4186 GCA_050175815.1 Synergistaceae bacterium | reverse complement strand
ATCATCCTTTCTTTTTAAAAAAATAGGAGGTGATAAAAGTGGGAAAGGATGAAATAATAGAGAAGCTCGCGGACACGCTCGCAAGAGTGTACATGAAAACGCCATGGCGACAAATAGGAGTGAAAAACAGCCACGACTACTTCACAGACCGTCTAAGAGCTGCCAGCAGAGCCAACACACTCCCCAGTTTTCTAAACGAGCTAACACGACTTCTAAGCGTCCAATACGCCAAACTAGACCCTGAAAACGTTGACCAGCTCCGAGAACATGAAAATGACGTGCTGCGAATGCTCCGCGAAGAAACCATATACGTCGCCATGAAGACGATAGAACGCGTCGAAGAGCTCCGCGAGTCCACAGAACTAGAGGAGGTGGAAATGTGAAGACAGAAATCTTCCAAGGGACCATCAAAGCCCTCTCACCGATCCATCACGGAGGCCCCGAACAATATGGCACTGTCAAGACGATCCTGACCATCCCGTTCCTCACAGACGCCGAGGAGATCGTTGAAATTCCAGTAATCCATGGAAACGCTATTAGAGGTTATCTACGACGTCTAATTATGCAGGACTTCCTTGAAAACATAGAATACCAACTAGACAATCCTAAACTCTACCATGCGCTGTTTTCAGGCGGTCTTCTTGAAGCAAAGGCTAAGAGCACCGGCCAAATCGACGCCAAACTAAAACGCGAAATAAGGGCCCACATACCACCACTTAGCCTTCTGGGCACGGCGATAGGCAATCAGATGATCCAGGGCAAGTTAAAGGTTGACTTGGCTGTTCCAATCGTTGAGGAGACTAAAGAAGAAGGTGTGAGCGCCTATGAGATCAGGAGCCGGGATTTCGGCACGCGGCTCGACGATCTCCGCGAATACAGGGAAGAAGACGAGCAAGCGACCCAAATGAAATACGAATTTGAAGTGATAGTTCCTGGCACGAGGTTTTTCCACGAGTTCATACTCCTCGACGCTTCAGAGATCGAAAGAGCCTGTTTCATCCGCGCCTTGAACCTATGGAACCAGAGGCCTTATCTAGGAGGAAAAAGCGGTGCAGGGTACGGCAAGATCCAGATAGAATACGATAACTGGGTGCCAGAGGACGAACGACCCTACCTAGACTATCTGGGAACTGAAAGAGAAGAACTTTCAGCCTATCTCGACGAGCTAGGACTGATGTTATGATAATCAAAGAGGCACAAGAACGAATAAACTCCTACACGACAGACGAGAACCATCAGCCCTTCAAAGTTGAATTCAAGGTTCGCCCGCCCATATTCCTCAGCTGGCCATGGATCTACCTCGACGGCATCATACAACACTTGGCTGTGAGGGACGCTTTGGGGGATCTATTCTATGATCTCCCCACAAATCATTTTTTCAGCTTTGACAAGATGCAGCTGCCTTTGAAGAGGACTGAGGACGTGTATCATGCGAGTGTCGGCATTTACCACGAGCCAAAAACAAAACTGACAAGAATCTACAAGCGATTCGAAGATTACTACCTCCAATTCCACCCAAAACTTGAAAAGCGGAAGTATAACATTGGATCCGGTCATTTCAGGAACCACATGCTCAACTACCCCATACTAATCACGAAGAGGGTGACATTTTACGGTTGCGGCGACATCAACACGATAGACAAGCTGCTCGGGCATCTAACTCATCTAGGGAAGAAATCGGCGATCGGAGCCGGCCGAATACGCTCATACAAAATCAAGGAAGCTGGTGCGGACTATAGCTTCTACAAGGAAAACCATGGGGTTATGCGGCCGATCCCCACCAGCCTAAATGTGCCACTGCCAAAGGAGGAGGGCCAGGTGTGGATGAGGATGACGTACAAGCCGCCATATTGGGATCAGAGGCACGCAACCCTTTGCTGGGCGCCAAAAAACCAAATAGGTGAAGCCCTTGAATAAAATGCTCACAACCGCGAAAATCGAAATAGGAGACCATAGAGTCATCCACGGCGGCGCATTCAACAGTATCACCTATAAGATGCCTTTGGGTAACAAAAGAGCAGGTGATATCGTCGCAGACAAAGGAGACATTGTTTTTAGACCCGTTTGGGGCTTTGGGGCTATTACAGATGCAGCGGAGGGTGTACAGAGATGAGCACATATGATAGAGAAGAGCCTTCCAAATCTACGGTTGAGCAAGAGAATCTCTTGACGGGGGGTGCGGGGTGAGCTCCGACTTCGAGACTTTCAGAGAGGCGATGCTAATCCACAGCAAAACAAAAGAACACAAAAAGATAGTGAAGGAGACAAAAGAATTCATCAAAGGGTTGCACCAGAGCTATGAAAGACTGGCCGTGAGTTTCAGCGGCGGGAAAGACAGCACAGCTCTCCTACACCTCACCCTACAAGTAGACCCCGAAACCCACGTGCTCCATTGGGATTACGGCCGGGCGCTAGTCCCAATCGACGTAGAAGCCGAAATCTGGAAGAACATGATGATGATCGGCGCAAGGAACATCCACATCTTCAGACACCCAAAAAAGGACAAGCTCGCAGCCCGAAAACACCCCACCCCAATGTTCATAGTCAGACTCAACAAGAGAGCCCGTGAAATCGGCGTTGACGTTGTCATGATAGGTCTCAGAGCCGAAGAATCACAGAAAAGAGCCAGAACAACAAAGAGCAAGATAAATGCCAACGTCAACCCTGTTGAAGTATATCCTATACGGGATTGGACTAGCAAAGACATCTATGCCTATATATTCAAAAACAAGCTTCCCTTGTTATCCCATTACAGAATCTACGGGCGCTTGCAAGGATTTGAGAATGCTCGCTTCGCAACCTATTTCGACAGCGAATTCGCCCGCCTTGGCGCTGAAAACATCGACGGCATCCTAAAACCAGAATTTAGGAATCCAAAGGAGGTAGATAGATGAAAACGCCAAGCCTTGGTGAATGCTACGCCACAGCCACCAAACAAGACCCGCCCAGCGGGGAAGAAGGAGGGACATGCTGTTTCTGCCACCGAGAAACCCGACACGGCCATACAAAGAGAAAACTCGGCACAAATTTCACCGATACAAGCATAACAAGCACAGGGGACGTGATATGCCCCTACTGCATGCTCCTCAAGCAGGATTCTAATATTCTGCGCAGAAGCATGTGGTATCTCACAAAGGACGCTTTCGTGCGCTTCAAAAGGGACCAGCTCGACGAAGCCCTCTCGGTCCTGCCAGACGGCCCCGAGGATCCCCTCTACTTGTATTTTACGAGTTCCTACCAGGTTACTGGGTGGACGAGGATGATCTGGCACGCCAACACGCACCCAGAGGTCTTGCGTTTCGGTTTTGACAGGGAAACGTACACGGTGCCGAGAAACAAATTCACAAGATTGTACGGTTATGCTAGGGCTTTGTTGGCCGCTGGTTTTTCGAAAAGAGAACTCTCAAGTGGCCAGTTTAGTATAAGGCGATTAAGAGAGAACAATATTAGCAGGGAAGAGCTGTCAAGGCTGTTAGCACTGAAGGACGATAGAATATGGCAGATAATATTAACGCTCGTAAAAAAATGAAAAAAAAGATGGAGAGAAAAAAAAGGGGGGAAGAAATGGTTATGAGATCTTTGGGTATTCGTGCTCAAAGTTGATCACTTGGTAGCGTTCGATGATCTCATTGTATTCGTTAGAGACAGCGCGATGGATTTCGTCACAGATCCTCCTGATACTCTCATTTAACTCGCTAAATAGTATCTATGGCGTCGTAGAGCTTATCGTACCCTTGAATCCTTTCCAGGCGGCGTAAAAGCTTGTTTCCAAGGTCCTGAACTTCTTCTATCGCGTATCTCATACCTCACCACCTCCTTCTTTCTTTTTTATGACCTCCTCGACCTCGACACTAAGAATATCCCCAGCGTCAAGGCCTAGGGCGCCTTGCACATCTGTCGGGATGTACACGACGCCCCCTTTGTTGAGGGGAAGAGATGTTCGGAGTGATCTCTCCCCCTTACTAATGCGAAGAACGAGAATGTCCCCCGCATGCGCCCCAAGTACGCGTCTTGCATACTTGGGGAGCCTTATCCTCTTATTGGTATCTAGTCGCCTCGTTAGGGGTAACATTCTTTTCTCACCTCCTTCAAATTTTGAACTGGTCGAATATGATCTCGATCCAGCCCTCAACTGGGATTCTGGGAGCGCCGTCGGCTCCTAGAGGCATATACCAGCCTCGAACTT
>JBFXIQ010000100.1:0-4269 GCA_050175815.1 Synergistaceae bacterium | reverse complement strand
CTGCAACAATTATTGATATTACTAGCCAGACAAGGATAATGGCTGCAAGCTGCGAGACTGATTCGTTTATCCCTGTGAGGGCGCTTATCACATCTCCGAATTTTCCTGAGAATTTAAACGATACATAGATAGAGCAGAAAAAACCGAGAAGGGTAATTACCTCTCCTACAAAACCTCGAAAGCATCCCCTGATAACAAAGTAGCATCCGAGAAGAATAAAAAAAATGTCGATCAGGTGCCAGCCAACAAGGTTCAATTATCAGACCCGCTCTCGTTCAGAGTCTCGATAAGTGAATCGATCCTGCATTTTATATCGTCAAGCTCATGGGAGAAGGACATCAGGGCAAGAAAGAGCCTTTCCTCCTGTGAAAGCGTCGGGGGAAAGGTGCTCACCAGCTCCTGTATCGCGGAGACAATACGGACGAAGCGCTCCTCATCAAGCGCAGTGGTAAGAGTGTATCTCTGCCTGCCGACAAGGAAAGAATATTTCCCATCACCCAGGTTTCGGATCTCAGGCGCTTCGTCCATTGTAAAAACTCCTTTTATCTCAATTTGGCGCTATTGTGTTTCTGTTTTACCCGCTGTCATGGAAGAGATTCTGCCAAGTAGCCCTTCCAGTTTGTGTTCTATCTCATTTTTTTCAGTATCATGGACAGTGGATCTCTTCTGGAGGTCCTCCTGGAGCTGTAGTATCTCAAGGTCTCTGTCTTCTATAACGCCTTTGAGCTCCTGGGCTTCCTTTTTAAATTTCTCGTTTTCTTTTTTCATTTCCTCTATGCACGCTTCAAGACCGTTTATCGCGGCTTCAAGCTTTTCAAACTGCTCTATCATATCAGCACCTCCTGATCTTTCTCCCTATATTTTACCAGAGCTTTATGCCCCGCGGACATCTCCGCCGTACTTCTTTGACATCTTCTTTATCATCTGTTTTGTGATCATTTCGATCTTTTCAGAAGTAAGGGTACCTTCGTCTGAGCATATCCTCGCTCGGAAGGATACGGATTTTTTGCCCTCTCCCGCCTGCGGGCCGCGGTACTCGTCTATGAAGCGTACCTCTTTGACAAGTTCCACTTTTGATGCCGTCTCATAAATATCTGCCCATGTGACCTTTTCATCAAAGACTATCGAGAGGTCAAAGTCCGCACAAGGATATTCGGGAAGGCGCATGTACCTGTTCTGTCTTGATGCAAGAGGAACGAGCTTCTCTACATCGATCTCAAAGAGTACGGTCATGCTTCTTTTTATTCCTGCTTTGCGGGCTGACCTGAGGGAAATGAGTCCTATGCAGCCGATGGACTCGTCTCTACACATGACGTTGAGCCAAAGCTTGTCGTCCGCCCACTGCGGTTTTGTGACCTGCGCAAAGCTGAGGGGCTCCATGTGGACCGCTCTGTGCATGTGCTCAAGCGTTCCTTTGGCCTGCCTGAATAAAAACCTCGGGTCGGCTCCCACAAATGCTCCGCCAAGATGCCTTGATATTTCCGGGAGCTGCTCAGCAGGGTCATTGATGCTATGATAATTTTGGTCGGCAAAGACCTGAGTAAGCTCGAATATACGGAAGCTGTCAAAATACCTTAGGTTAGTGAATACACCTTTCATCATACCAGGAATGAGCGTGGAACGAAGCCTGCTTTCGTCAGGTGACGGAGGTGTGCTGAGGCAGAGCATTTTATCTGTGTCTGCGCATGACGCCTCAATATATTCATCCTCTATCCACGGATAGGTAAATATTTCCTGCATACCGCACCTGAAGGCTAGGTATTCCCTTATAGAGCGCTCCATTTCCACTTTTCTCTGGTTGATGGGTTTTTCAAGTACGACAGTCGGGGGTATAAAATCAAAGTTCTCGTATCCAATGAGTCTCGCGACCTCTTCAAGGATGTCGTCCGGAAGCGATATGTCGCCGGTCGACCTCCATGAGGGAGCCGTAACGTGGAGCATGCCATCCCTTGCCTCTGTTTTGAAACCAAGGTTGTCCAGTATCCTAATAACTTCTTCCGCGGTAAGTTCCTTGCCCAATCTCCTAGAAAGGAATGAGAGAGGCACTTCTACCTCAGAGTTTTTGAGGGGAAGAGGATATGAATCGACGAATCCCACTATCTCAGAGTCCGGGAAGTATTCTTTGAACATATTTACCGCTGTTGCTACAGCACCGTCAACACGCTGAGGCTCTACGCTCTTTTCATAGCGTGAGGAGGCTTCCGTGCGGATGTCGAATCTCTGTGCGGTGCGCCTTACGCCCATCGCCGTGAAGTTTGCCAGCTCAAGTATTATCTCAGTCGTATCCTCAAGGATAGAGTCCAGCTTGCCCCCCATTATCCCTGCAAGGGCCACAGGATTTTTTTCATCCGCTATGACGAGGTCTGCTGTAGTAAGGTCAAGTATCTCACCGTCAAGCAGTTCAAGCTTCTCTCCCTCTCTGGCTGTCCTGATATGGATATTGCCCTTGATGTGGTTTTTGTCAAAACCGTGTGTGGGCTGTCCCGTTGCGAGCATCACGTAGTTCGTTATGTCGACGGGAAGGTTGATCGGCCTCATGCCCACGCGCCATATCATGCTCTTAAGTTCGAAAGGTGACGGGACATTATTTATGTTTTTGAATGTGATCGCTGCGTAACGAGGGCACCTGTCCGGGTCTTCGATCACTATACCAAGATCACCGCTTCCCTCGTGCAGATCAACTTTTTCAATGGGCATCAGTTTGCGGTCGTAAATGGCGGCAAGTTCACGCGCCATTCCATAGTGTCCCCATAGGTCGGGCCTGTTTGTCAGCGACTTGTTGTCTATTTCCAGTATGATATCGTTGAGTCCGAGGGCTTCCGCTGCGGGAATCCCCGGCTCAGCGCCCAGTTCCGTGATATCCATGATCTCAGCTTCGCGGGATGTCGGGAATAGTTCATCCAGACCTATCTCGCCTGAAGAACATATCATTCCGTAGCTCATAACGCCCCTGAGCTTGGCCGGCTTTATCTCGACAGGATCGCCGACTCCATGCCAGCGCACCATGGCGCCCGGTTTGGCAACTATAGTAAGCTGACCCGGGGTCAGATTGATCCCTCCGCATACTATCGTACTTGGGGCCATGTCGCCTACGTCTACTGTGCATATCCTGAGTTTGTCCGCATCGGGGTGAGGTTCCACTGTAATTATCTTTCCTACGACGAGCCCGCCAAGACTCTCTGCAAGGTCTACTGCATCCTCGACTTCAACGGTGCACATCGTCAGGTCATAGGAAAGCTTCTCCATGGTAAGATCTTCGGGAAGATCCACATATTTTTTAATCCAGTTAAGTGAAAGTTTCATCGTATATATCTCCTATTTGAACTGATCAAGAAAACGAAGGTCGGCGCTGTGGAAAAGGCGCACATCATCTACACCGTATCTCATCATAACGAGCCTGTCTAATCCTATGTTAATGTAGAAACCGGACCAGACAGCAGGGTCGAGTCCCGCCGCCTTCAGCACATTGGGGTGCGGCGTACCTCCCGGCATTACCTCTATCCATCCTACGTGTTTACAGACTTTGCAGCCCTCTCCCCCGCATACGAGGCAGCGCATATCTATCTCATAACCGGGCTCAACAAAGGGGAAGAATCCGACCCTCATCCTGACCTCGACATCTCTTCCGAAAATTTTGTCCAGGATCGTTTTGACAAGGACCTTTCCTGAAGCAAATGAGAAGTCCTTGTCCACTATGAGAGCCTCGTACTGGAAGAAGGCCCTTTCGTGCCTTGCATCAGTAGTCTCGTTCCTGTAGACCCTTCCGGGGTAGACAAAACGCGCCGGAGCTCCGTGCTGCTGGAGGTAGCGAACGCTCGCGCCCGTAAGGTGAGGCCTCAGGCAGAGACGCTTTGCGCCTCTCTCCTCGTCATGTCCCTTCAGCCAGTATGTGTCCATGCTTTCACGGGCCGGGTGTTCCGGAGCAAAATTAAGGTTGTCAAAGGCATAGAGCTCGCTCGTTATCTCAGATTCTGAAAAGACCTCAAAGCCAAGGGAGCGAAAGGCGTCGTTGAGGTCGTAGCACATCTGGGTAATAGGATGCAGTCCGCCTGAGGTGAAATCCACCCCGGGAAGAGTGATATCCGCCGCGCCCTGAAAACAAGAGGCACAGTTGATAAGTTCTTCGTTTTTCTGATCGATAGCCTGGGTCAGTATCTCCTTGACCTCATTTGCTGCCTGGCCAAGAACCTTCCTCAACTCGGGAGCAGCCTGTCCCACACCTTTAAGGACCTCCGTCAGTTCGCCCTTTCGCCCGACAAGGTTGGCACG
>JBFXIQ010000099.1:0-4345 GCA_050175815.1 Synergistaceae bacterium | reverse complement strand
TCCTGAATGGCGTCGATGATATCCCCTTCATGGTTGGACTGGTAGAATTCGACCTTAATATCCCTCGGCTTACAGTAATCGATCACATATTCAATGAGATCTTCAAGGGTCTCGTCGCCATATATCTCAGGCTCCCTTATTCCCAGCATGTTCAGGTTGGGCCCGTTTATTACAAGGATCTTCATAATTTCAGCACCTCCGTTATCTTCTTCGCCGCTTTATGCGGATCGCTGTTATGCACTGAGATATCGCTCCAGCTTTCATAAAGTCCTGCCCGCTCGCTGTAGATCTGCTCTGTTCCCTTTGCTTTGGAAACAGGCCTTTCCGATGTATCAAGATATTTAAGTTCCCTTTTTATAAAGACGACTGTACTGTTCTGTCTTATTATATCTTTGTTTTCAGGCGTTGTGACAGCTCCTCCGCCCGCTGAAATAATAAGCCCGCTTTCTTTACAGAACTCTCCCAGGACCTCGCTCTCGATCCTCCTGAAATAATCCTCTCCCGAATCGGCAAATATCTTGGGGATGCTCCTGTTCTCTTTGCTCTCTATCTCATCATCGATATCAATATTTTTTCTTTTAGTAAGGTCGTGAAGGTGTCTTCCTACAAGAGTCTTTCCGCATCCCGGCATTCCTATCAGGACTATGTTTTTGGTCTGTCTCTCTATTTTTTCGGCGATCACTTCCGATTTCCCGTGCGGGATCGAAGTCCCGGTAAAGAGCTCAGATGCCCTTCTCGCCTGCTCAACAAGCATCAGCAGGCCTCCGCGAAATTGTATCCCAAGCCTTTCTGCCTGCAGGATGAGCGCCGTTTTCGCCGGATTGTATATTAGGTCCGCAAGGAATTCGCATTCCGTGAAAATACTGAGATCGACCGGCGATATTCCGTTGTTCGGATACATCCCAAGCGGCGTAGTGTTTACGATAATGACGGCATCGGTGTGCTCTGAGATATTTTCGTAATTTACAGGACCATTTCTCGAGACAGTGATCATAGGATCTGCCCCAAGGTCAGTGAGGACCGCCCTGACCGTCTTTGAGGCCCCGCCGGAACCGAGGATAAGGGTCTTTTTGCCCCGGATATTATCCTTTACAGGCTCCATCATCAAAAGAAAACCATCGTAGTCAGTGTTTTCACCGAAGTATGAACCATCCGGCTTTTTTAGCATGGTGTTTACGCTTCCGATGGCAAGAGCCCTCTCTGACAGTTCACTGCAATAGGGAATGACTTCCTGCTTGTAGGGTATCGTCACATTGAATCCATCAAGGCTGTTGTTTTTTATAAAATTTTCCAGACCTTCATGCGGAACCTGGCAAAGCTCATAGGGATAGCTGCCAAGCATCCAGTGGATGCTTGGGGAAAAGCTGTGTCCTAGTTTCTCTCCGAGGAGGCCAAATCTCTTCACCCTAAACTACCTCCATGTAGCTTCCGAGATATCTGAGCATTTTGCTGCTTTCCTCAAGTCTGACAAGCATATGTTTGAAGGATTCAGAGTATACCGAAGTCGAGAGGTCAAAATAAAACATGAACTCGAAGTCGCTCTCGGGCAGAGGTCTGCTCTCAAGCTTGTTTATGTTGACACCCAACGCGAAGAGGCCCGAGAGTGCATGGTAGAGCGATCCCGGCCTGTGCGGCAGTATAAGCATAACGCTTGTTTTGTCCGCTCCGGGGTATATTTCAAGCTTCTTTGAGATGCATATGAACCTGGTGAAGTTGCCTCCGTGATCCTGGACAGAACTGCGAAGGCACTCCAGGCCATAGATTTCCGCGCACGAAGATGAAGATAGTGCCGCAGCGTCCTTTCTTCCTGATGCATAAAGCATTTTTGCCGCTCCTGCGGTGTTTTCACAGGGGGTTATCTTTACGTTCCCAAGTGACTTGAGGAAACCTGCACACTGAGCGAGAGCCTGCTCATGCGAGAATATTTCCTTTATATCAACCATCGAGGTCCCCATGTTTACGAGAAGGCAATGGTCCACCTTTATTCTTGCACTTCTGACAATACTGAAGTCATATTTCATCATAAGGTCGTATATTACGTTAACAGAACCTGCGGTGCTGTTTTCCAGAGGCAGTATCCCATAACGGCAGAGTCCCTGGTCTATTGCCGAGAATACCCCGTCAAAGGTTGAGAAGTACATAATGTTGGGAGCCTTGAACATCTTCTCACAGGCTATCTGAGAATATGCGCCCTCAACCCCCTGACAGGCTACAAGAGGAGCGTCAGGCAGGGTCTTCTGTGTCTCGCTGATGGCAGCCTCGACTCTGTCCGATAGATCTGACCTGGTTCCGCAAAGGCTGTGCTGATGAGCACGGCCAAGTTCGAAGAGGGTCAGGTAGAGGGTCCTCATGTAGGGTTCCATCTCCGGAGAGGCCTTTTCCATCACCGAGGCCAGCTTCTCTCTCTCCCTTTCAGGATCCCTTATGGGAAGCCCCTTTTCCTTTTTGTAGGCGGCTATATCGGCAGCCACCTGCATGCGTTCAAGAAAAAGCTGTGTCAGTTTTTCGTCTATCTCGTCGATCCTCTTTCTGTGTATTTCCAGGCTCATCTGTTTTCCCCCTTAAGGTATATTCTTGATCCAAGCAGTGAATCGTATATCGCTATGGCTGCAGCTGATTCCACGCAGGGGACAGCCCTTGGGGCTATACAAGGATCATGCCTGCCCTTTGTGCTTATCTTTACGTTCTCTTTTTTTGAATAGCTGACAGTATCCTGTTCTACGCTGATCGAAGGGGTCGGTTTTATTGCCGCCCTGAATATCAGAGGCATCCCTGACGTTATCCCCCCAAGGATACCGCCGTGGTTGTTGGACAGAGTCCTGACCATTCCGTCTTTGCAGGTAAACGGATCGTTGTTTGCACTCCCCATCGACCTGCTTCCGGCAAAACCGCTGCCGAATTCAATTCCCTTGACTGCAGGAACTGCAAATACGGTACAGGCTATCATGTTCTCCATTCCACCAAACATGGGATCGCCGACACCCGCAGGAAGCCCTATCGCCGCACATTCAATTATTCCTCCGACAGAATCCCCCGCCTTCTTCGCTGCACTTATTGCGCTTTTCATTATCTCTCCTGCCTCCGGATCGTTTACCGGGAAGGATCTCGCCCTCAGGCGGTCAAAATCTTCCTTAGACACGTTTACAGGGTCAAAGGAAGCGTCCCTAACGCCGGCTATTTCGCATATGTGGGCTCCGACTGTTATCCCTTCTTCTTCAAGAAGCTGGAGCATTATTCCTCCCGAAATACAAAGAGGAGCTGTCAGCCTTCCGGAAAAGTGGCCGCCTCCGGAGCAGTCCTGTGTGCCGTTATACTTCATCTGTGCTGTGAAATCGGCATGCCCGGGGCGCGGCTTGTCTAAAACTTCCGAGTAATCGCGGGATACAGCATCGGTGTTCCTGATAACTGCGGCAAAGGGGGCTCCGCACAGGACTCCGTCCTTCAGGCCGGAGAGTACCTCGGGAGTGTCGTTCTCGCAGCGTTGGGTCGAATATTCGTTTCCGCCGGGTGCACGTCTTGCCATGAACTGAGCAAGTTTTTCCATGTCGATCCTATGCCCGGCCGGAAGTCCGTCTATTACTACTCCTATCGAAGCCGAATGTGACTGTCCGAATATTGATACATTGATGTTTTTTCCAAATGACGAGCCCATATTACTGCTCCTTTCTGACGATCCCGCCCAGAGCGGCGAGATCTTCAAAGAATCCGGGATATGACTTGGTTACCGACTCTGCTCTGTTTATAACGATCTCATTGATTGATATGACGGAAGCAAGCGCTGCCATCATAGCTATCCGGTGGTCGCCGTGAGAGTTTACCTCTCCGCCGGCAAGAGGCCTTCCTCCTATTATCCTGAGAGAAGAGCTTTCCTCATATATTTCTGCTCCCAGCCTTCTGAGTGTATCGGCAACTGTATTAAGCCTGTCGCTCTCCTTGAGGCGAAGCCTTCCCGCATTGAATATTTCTGTCTCTCCTTCTGCGGCGCATGCCATCAGTGCTATCGGAGGGACCAGGTCGGGTATATCACTTGCGTCTATCCGTACCGGCTTCAGGGTCCCTGCATTTACCCTGACTGAATTTTCTTCGCAGATAACTTCTGCTCCCATCTCCATGAGCACTCTTGTTATGGCTCTGTCTCCCTGGCAGGAATTAATATTTAAGTCTTCGCAAGTAAGATTCCCTTTACAGGCGGCTGCACCGCAAAGCCAGAAAGCCGAGTTAGACCAGTCACCCTCCGTTGCGATGCTTCCCGGGGTGATAAACCTATTTGTCCCTGATATCTCTATCGAACCCTCTTTTACTTGCGTCTTCATGCTGAAGGTGTCCAGAACATCCAGGGTCATAT
>JBFXIQ010000098.1:0-4357 GCA_050175815.1 Synergistaceae bacterium | reverse complement strand
CGGGGGGACCGTAGAAGTTTGTGACTGAACAGTGCCGCCTTGGTACCATGCCATGTAGGCGCCGGGCACCTGATTGTGATTGAAAGACTCTATCCCCAGACCATATGAAGCACCGCCCCAATCAACCCCGCTAATGTTTGCCTTCGTGTTACAGAGGCGATGATGATGGTAGACTCTGGAAAT
Source organism: Synergistaceae bacterium (assembly GCA_050175815.1). Lineage (GTDB taxonomy): Bacteria > Synergistota > Synergistia > Synergistales > Synergistaceae > Caenicola. Next base: position 4,174 of record JBFXIQ010000098.1, on the reverse strand, counting down.
TGCCGTGGTAAAATTGGAGAGGTCGGAATCCATAACCTCTATTTTCCCTGCAAAATGGAAGGGCGCACTCTGAAGTCCTCTCGCTGATATTGATTTAAAATAGGCAGCGCCCTGCCCAAAATCAGTATAGTAGAAATAGATAGCGGGTGCATTCTCAAATAAGCAGCGCTCAAAGAGCGTGTACCCCGGATATCCCACGAAACCAGCAGCGGCGTTTATATCTTGTTGTATAAATGCACAATCAAGAAATCGCACGTTCTGATGGTTGTTAATATAAGTGTTGTAAATTGTGCTGTTTTTCCAATCCGCAAGCTGGTAGTATGAAAAGTGGGGGATGGATGTGGATGCGTGGACGGTTGTCTGATCAGCTACGACGTTATCATCGTCTGTTTTAAAATTGGGGAAGAAAAAGTCTTTTTTGAAGAGTGTCCCTTCGAAACGCGTCGTGAAGACATCATACGTTGAAATTATTCTTCCTGTGTTTTCGATCCTTATAGGACGACTATAGACGGCCACGTAGTCCCCTGCGAGCCGAGAATGCCCCAATCCGCTTGACAAGGTCACAGTCTTCGTTTCAGAATCATAGGAGGATACTGTGTAGATGCCCTTTGCAGTTTCCGTCATGGGGCCGTTGGCTGATCCAGCGCCCACGACTATTTTCTCGTATGGTTGCAGGCCAAGGTCTTCATTGAGTTGGATGGTTGTGGAGTCTGCTGAGGCGTCAGCAGCCAATGTGGTGTGATTCAATGGCTTTTTTTCGCCAAAACATTTGAATATGCTGTTTGTTTGGGGTCTGAGGGCGTCTGAGGTTTGTAGGTGGATTTTGGCGCGATAATCTTTGTCCGACCCAGCATAAGCGGGAATAGGATCCTCCGCTGAGTTCCCAACATACAAGGAGCCGTAGATGTTGACGTACGCCCCGCTCCCCATTTTCAAATAGGGGGACTTGTCGGGGGCTGTTGTGAATTTGAGGGCCCCATTGATTGTTAGACCGGCCAAGCCGTTTGTAAAGCTTGACTGGTCGACGTCGAAGGTTACTGTGTGGTCTGATGCTATGATTACGGTGTCTCCGTTGGCTGGGATTGTGCCGGAGTCCCATGTGCTTGTATCTGACCAGTTGCCGCTTTGGACGCTTGTTATTGTTGCCATCTTGAAGCACCTTTTTGTTCGTTATGCGTAGGTATAACGAAGAAATAAGCTACACTCCAAAGAAATCACGAAAGAGCTCAAAAAGCTTCTTTAAGCGCGGATTAAGCTCAATGATCCTCATTTTCTTCTCCAAGGGCAGATCAGCCACCTCAGAGAGCCTTGGCTGATAAAAATCAACAACAGCATCAACAAGATCATCAAACTTCTTCTTCTTCTTCCCGGGTGGGATCTTGAAGTCAGCCTTCCGCTTCTTAGACCTCATAGCTTCGCCCATCCTCATTAACAACTTCTACTGTTTGGTTTTCGAACTCCTTACGCGTTCTGAGGTCTTCAAGGATCTTGTTGATCTCTTCGCTAAATCTGGCTTCGACTTCGCTCTCTTTCGCCTCACAAAGGTTCACAGCAACTGTGATCAGCCCATACTCAGTATCGTATTGTCTGTACTCATATCGGGGGCATTTCTCGCCTGTATCAGGTTCTTGGATGAAGCGGTTGATTTCTTTCACGTTTGGTCACCTATCCTTTGTCTTCTGGGACGGCGCGGATGAAATCATAGTTAATTTGGCAAATGCGGTGTAGTTCATCCTCGTCGATGGTTTTCCCGCACTCATAGCATTTGAAATAGCGTTTTTTGCCCTCTGGAGTGAGGACCACGACTTTGCGCGTCTTGCTGCGCTTTTTCATCAAGTGGCAGTAAGGGCAGAATATAACGGGCTTAAATTTGATCTTGGACCCTCACATTTGGGTTTTTGGCATGTTATGGGCTCCGACCGCGATAATCCTTCTCCTCTTAGATTTGGACACCTCTAATGCGATGACAAGCGAATCTAGCATGTCATCGTATTCTCCGCGGTCGAATTGGAGGTATTCGTCGAGAAAATGGTTTAGGTGGCGGTGCTTTCGTGGCAGGAAGACTTTCCCGTTCTCGAATGCGACGAAGCTCGTCACAACACGCCGCGTCTTATCAGAATCAGGTTTGATTCTCCTGATTGGCAGCCTGTAGCGTCGAAGAACCTCCTGGGGCAAAGCGCGCTGATATGCGACGTCCTCTATGCCGATGAGCTGCGGATTCCATTTATCCGCGAGCTGCTTCACCATCCTAACCTGGGTTGGAAAATCGATTTTTTCACGATACCAGTCCAGGACGTAGACGTTCTCGTGTTGGTCGACGCCCACCGTCGTGCAAACAGTGTAATGCGCCGTTTCGCTCTTGCTTATGGCTAAATCCCAGCCTTGGTAGATTCGGAGGTTGCTAGGGGGCTCGTCGTAGTATTTGATCCACTCCTCCCTGAGAAGTTGGCCTGAAAGCCCGGATGGGTCATTTTGATATTCTCTATTGAACATCACCGTACCCATCTTTCTCTTCTTCTCCTCTAGCTTCTCTAGAGGCCAGCGCTCGGGCCACAGGCTTCTCTTCTTCCCGTTTTCATCCTGGATTATGGCTTTGTCATGGATGACTTTGAAGGTTTCAGACTTTATTAGACGCCCATAAAGATCATTTGGGTGTTTCCGCGTCCCTACGACGATCATACGCCCCCATGGTTCCAGGAGCGGCTCCACAGTCCCCTGGAACCACTGGAAAACCTTCTCCATGCGCTGACTTGTCCGTGTGCTTTCGTCGTCGATCAAGTCGTCGGCTATGATGAGGTCGAAGTGTGAGCCGGTGATTGCGCCGAGGAGACCTGCGGCTTCAATTGTAGCGTCACGCTGGGCCTCCGTACGGTTGAAAAAATAACATATTGTCCTTCCTACGGTAGGAGGACAATTCTGCTTCGAAATCGTGCTGGATGCGTGGATTCCGTGTAAGATCAGTTTCTATCAGGTCAAGACTTTTCTCGGCTTGTCTATGAGTTTTTGATAGGAGAAGGATTCGTGAATTGGGATTATAGAGGCTGTAATATTCTGGATAGGCGCGGCAAAAGATCGTGGTCTTTCCATGATCCCTCGGGGCGAGTACAAGGAGATCCTCGTCCCCCTCGAGACTCCTACACCATCTTCTTTGATGACCAGGAATATCAAGGCCTAAATAGTGAAAAATATAATAGTCAAGGAGGCTGCTTGCGATGATCTTATCCTTTTTTTCGCTCTTCAATAAGCCTTCTACCAATCTCTCTAAGGAGCTCCTTGTCGTATTCATCATATCGGATGTCTTCCTCCACTCTTTCAGTCGATTCGCCCTGAATAAGCAGCGCCAGCTTGATTACGCGCTCTAGATCAGGGATTGAGTTGACTCCGAGTGCTTCTCCTGAGCCACTCTGACGTTTCTCCAGCACCTCAAAAATGAGATCGTTGAGCAATTTCAAATATTGGGCTTTGAAATCGGCCAGCTGCTCATTCAGCCGCTCCTCAGTCTTGCGATTGACCTCGGCGGCTCGGACAGATTCTCTTTCGTCCCAATTAAACTTTTTCTTCCACTCCCAAATTGTGGATTCGCTCCGACCACACTCTGATGCTACTCTTGCCACAGCTTCACTTTTAGATTTGCCTTGCTGCCTGAGCTGGAAGTAGAGATTCCAAGCATCTCGGTGGATCTGTTCTTCGTTCATGGCTGCAAAAAGCAGGGTAGAGTAGATTAAGAAAATTTTTTGGAAGTTTAGGGGAAAAAAGTTCTCTCTCAATATAATATTACAACAAAAACGTCACAAAACCGCGCAGCAACTCAAAACCTGCCCACTAAGCCCCTTTCTTTTATTAGCAGGCTCAGAATGTTTGAAATGGCGACAAGAGCTTTATCGTTCGGATCAAAAAACAGCAAATCTTTATGCTTGTGTATCATAGCCCGACGCCCGAAATGGCGGAGAGCAAAATAACAAAGGAGAGCGGAGAGCTCCTCATAGCTCAAATGAGGGTGTACGCTCTTGGCTCCCCACTTCCTAATTTTCCTGAAGAGATATATTGCAAATCTTTGCTCTCCTTTGTTCAAACTGAATTTTCTCATTGTTTCGTCGAGGATCCTCTTGTATTCTTTGTCTCGCCACTCCTCCATGTCCTCGAGCCGCTCATATCTTCTCCTCAGCCTCTCGAC
>JBFXIQ010000097.1:0-4357 GCA_050175815.1 Synergistaceae bacterium | reverse complement strand
ATTGCTTGAATATATGAGATCGGGCGGAATAATAATGTGGGTGATTGCGGCGCTTTCTGTTATTGCGCTGACGGTCGTGGTGGAGAGGCTGCTCTTTTTCAGGAGCGCTTCCACAAACCCGGAGGTGCTTGAGGAAGCCTTTGGGAAAGCAGTATCTGAGAACAACATTGGCGAGGCAAGAAAAGTGGTGAGGTCATCGCAGAGTTCCCTCCACAGGCTTTTCTTTGCTGCCTTTGCCCATTGGGGCGTGGGTAGGGAGGACATGAAGCTCCTTGTCGAGCAGCAGGTCCGCCGTGAAGTCTTCAGATGGGAAAAACACCTGTTCATCCTTGAGATAGTGGGGAAGACAGCCCCCTTGCTCGGACTTCTCGGAACAGTGCTTGGAATGGTCGAGATGTTCCAGTCCCTGTATCTTGGCGGTCAGATAAACGCAGCGACTGTTACAGGAGGCATCTGGAAGGCCCTCTTTACGACTGTCGCGGGACTGACCGTTGCTATCCCTGTGATATTTGCGCATGGTCTCCTGCTTTCCCGCATAGACAGCGAAGAGGAAACCCTGAACAGAGGCGCCGACTACCTTATAAGAGAACACTTTACAAGTCATGGTGGAGAAAGTGAGAAGGCGTAAATCAAGGCGTTTTGCAGACATAGACATCACGCCTCTCATAGACGTGCTTTTTATGCTGATAATCTTTTTTGTCCTGACCGCAACATTTATTCAGGGGAAGTTGGATATTGACCTTCCCTCGGGAGAGGGAAAGACTTCAGATATGAAAAGCGCCCTCACCCTTACAGTTGAAAAGGACGGGACTATATTCTGGGACGGGATCAAGGTTTCAAAGGAGGAACTCCCCGAACTTGCCAACTCTGCCGGTGAGAGGGAGATACTCATTGCAGGGGATAAAAACGCTCCTTACGGCAGAGTTGCAGAAGTCCTCTCGATCCTGCGAAAAGTCGGGATAACTTCAGCGGGTCTTCTCATGGAGGGCGAAAACTGATAATGAACGAGCCCCGTGAGAGGCTTTTTTGGGTCATAGCACTCACGCTGAGCATTACAGCGCATGCCGCATTTGTGCTGCTGATGCCCGGTGTCGCTGTGAAGCCGGATATAAAGCCGATCATGAGAGTCCGCCTGGCAATGGTCGAGAAGAAAACACCTACTGTCGCTCCTCTTCTCAAACAGGATGTTCCTGTCGAGAAAAAAGCTGCATCTCCCAAAGAGGCAGCACCCAAAAAGCAGGTTCAGAAGAAGGCTGAACCTGTAAAAACAGTAAAAACTCCGGCTGAAAAGGCTCCGGTGCAGGAAGTTCAGGCTCAGGGAAATCCAGGTATAAGAGAAACAGAAAATACGGGTTACGAAAAGACAGCCGCGGCGCCTGCCGACACCGGTCCGAAGGCGGAGGTCCGGCCTCAGACGGAAAGGGTCGTAGAGCTAAATACCCTCGAAGTCGTAAAAAAAGTCCTGCCGGACTACTCCTCTTTTTCAAGAAAACGTAAAGAAGAGGGAACAGTTAAAATAATAGCAACTGTGACAGACGGGAGAGTCGTAAACGCAGAGATCGAGAGTTCAAGCGGTTTTCAGAGGCTTGACGAAAGCGCCCTGCGCGCGGTCAGGCAGTGGATGTTCAAAAACAGCGGCACAGTTCGTGTGAGAGTCCCAGTGACGTTTAGGCTAAGGTAGCGCGTGGTGAAGTGCGGCATAGACAAGCCGCGTGAAGCCGTTGCGAAGCGGTGGTGAAACAGTTGTTATTAAAATTACCGCTGAGCAATTACTGAGATACAAGCGGTCATAAGAACCCAACGCTCCGGCCTCTTTTCGTCGTTCCGGTATGCACTTGGTGTAACTACCAGCCGATTCGCGCAACTCGTAACTCGTTGGCTCTCTGGCCGTGAGCCGGGATCCAGTCCCAGGTTTTGACCTGCTATCTTTAAGTTGTTGCCGAGTTTTTGGTGTTAACAAATGATTTACTGTTGATTCCCTATCCCTCCCAATTGATTTCCCCGGTAGACGCAGTTTCAGACTGCCTTTACGACTGCTTAGCAACTGCTTTGCGAAGCTTAGCCATCGATTAGCCATATTTATTAACCCACTGCTTGCTGATCGCTTGCCCGCATTTCTTACAATTTCATCCTGTAGTGTTATAATCATATCAATATGAAACTGATTCCCAGTTTTAGAATGGTGTGAATTATATGACCGAGGTCCGATACAATACAAACCAGCGCAAACTTATTCTGGCTGTGATAGAGAGGAACAGCGGCAGGCACATAACTGCCGACGACGTTCACCTTGCTCTCATTCATGAAGGTCACCCTGTCGGAAAGGCTACGATATACAGGCATTTTGAGAGGCTTGAGAAAGAGGGATTCCTCATAAAGTACTCTTCTGTTGATGGTGCGAGCGCCTGTTACCAGTATTCTGAGCCTTTCGGAAAAGAACCGCTGCATTACCACATGAAGTGTGAGCGATGCGGGAAGCTCTTCCACCTTGACTGCAGCTTCCTTGATCAGATCTCCGCTCATTTCAGCGAGCATCATGAGTTTGACCTGAACAGGTTCAAGACGGTCTTTTACGGCATATGTTCAGAGTGCAGAAAGAAGGATATAGATGAAAAATAAAAAATATTTGCTGCTGACAGGCTTACTGGTCTTGTCAGTGTTAGCATTTTTGTTAATGGAATATCCTGTCCGCAGTCAGGCTGAAAGCAAAACGCAGGAAAAACCCAGGATCATAGCGACACTCTTTCCCCAATATGATTTTACGAAACAGATAGTAAGGGATAGAGCGGATGTGCAGCTTCTTCTGCCTCCCGGAGCGGAAAGCCATACTTATGAACCATCTCCATCTGACATCATTAATATCAGCAAAGCGGATATGTTCGTCTACACAGGCAGACACATGGAACATTGGGCAGAAAAGATAATTTCATCCGTAAAAGGGGAAAAGATAGTAACTGTGGATGTCTCAAAGGGAATAAAACTGATCAGGCATGAAGACGAAGATCACGCCGAAACACATCACCATGTTCTTGATCCGCACATATGGACAGACCCCAACAATGCGGCAGTCATGACGGACAATATACTTTCCGCCTTGTGTGCCGCCTATCCGGCAGATGCAGAATATTTCCGAAAGAATGCAAAGGAGTTCAAGTCAGAACTCCAAAAACTTGATGGTGAGTTCAGGGATGCTGTTGCCTCAGGGAAAAGAAAAAAAATCGTATTTGGCGGCAGTAACGCTTTTGCATATTTCCTTAAGCGTTACGGATTGGAGTCTCTTTCTGCGATAGACGTTTGCTCAGCGCAGGCGGATCCGGGAGTGAAAAGAATTACTGAAATCATAAGTGAGGTAAAAAAAGAGAAAATACCGGTTGTTTTTTATGGGGAGATGGTAGCCCCTAAGATGGCAAAAACGATTAGTGTGGAAACAGGAACACGCCTGCTCTCTTTGAATTCGTGCCATAATCTTTCTGCAGAGGACCTAAAAAAGGGAAGGACATATGTTTCTATCATGAGAAAAAATCTGGCAAACCTCAAAGAGGGGCTTAAATGACAGTTCTCGAGGCTGAAAACGTATCAGTTGAGTATGACGGCGTTGCCGCTTTAAAAAACGTCTCCTTCCGAATTGAAAAGGGTGAGTACCTTGCAGTTGTTGGAGAAAACGGCTCAGGTAAAAGCACTCTGATAAAGGCCATCCTCGGCCTTACGGAGCTTTCTTCCGGCATGATCAGGCTGAACGGGGGCATCAAAAAAAGCGAGATCGGATACCTGCCTCAGCAGACAGAGGTACAGAAGGACTTTCCAGCCAGGGTGGATGAAGTGGTACTCTCGGGCTGTCTTGCCTCGAGTGGAATCTTCCCTTTTTATGCATCGAAAGACAAAAAACTGGCCGTTTACAGCATGGAATTGCTTGAGATAGCAAAGATAAGGAAACGTTCCTTCCGGGAGCTTTCGGGAGGCCAGCAGCAGCGTGTGCTTCTGGCACGTGCCCTCTGTTCCGCGAAAGCCATGCTGGTCCTTGATGAGCCTGCCGCCGGCCTTGATCCTCTCATAAGTTTCGAATTCTACTCCCTGCTCAGAAAACTGAATGAAGAGGGACTGACAATAATCATGGTTTCTCATGATATTGGGGCAGCTAAAGAAAATGCCGATAAAATTCTACACCTTGGCACAAATATATTTTTTTTCGGCAGTGCGGATGAATATCTGAGATCCGAAACAGGCAAGAGGTTTTCAGGCGAAAATGCTAAATATTCTAAGTGAACTCTTGGCTTATGATTTTATCGTCAGGGCAGTTGCGGTAGGCCTGATGGTATCGCTTTGTGCGTCGCTGCTTGGTGTGAGTCTGGTCCTGAAA
>JBFXIQ010000096.1:0-4445 GCA_050175815.1 Synergistaceae bacterium | reverse complement strand
TCGAGGTCGAATTTTACCAGTCGAACCACGAAGGGGATATTATCGACGCCATCCAGGAGGCACTTGATAAGTTCGACGGAATAATCATCAATCCCGCCGCGTACACCCACACGAGCATTGCCATCCCGGATGCCATCAAAGCCGTGAACCTTCCAACAGTGGAAGTGCACCTATCGGATATTACCGCGAGGGAAGAATTCAGGAAGGTCTCCTACACGGCGCCTGTCTGCATAGCGACTGTCGCCGGCAAAGGGTTCGACTCTTACCTAGACGCTGTAGAAATACTGCTGGCCTGGCTGGCAGGAGCATAGCCGCAGCCACTTTGCTAATATTTGATGCCTGTTTGATTTTATGTCTTTTTCATCCTCACATTAATTAAGATCAGGCCAGGCATCAAGTTATTAGGATAATTTATATCCGCACTCTGAGCAGAACCGCAGCCCGGGCTCGATCTTGGCTCCGCATTCGGGACAGGATGTATCCTGCTTCTTTACGACGATTTTTGCTCCGCAATGACTGCAGAATTTTGCGCCCTGTGCATTTTCCCCTCCGCAATCAGGGCATTTATTCAGTGCAAGAGAAGCTCCGCAATGACCGCAGAACTTTCCGTTTCCTGCCGGTTTACCACAGGCCGGACAAACTGTGGTTTTGCTTTCGATCATTTCACTCCACACAGTCGCAGACTCCGCCGCATCGTCGATATTGCGCCGCATTGCTTCTGCCCTGGCTTTTGCTACATATATTTCCTGACGGGGGGCACATCCTGTGCATAGTCCTTCGTTCTCGTTGAAGCAGGCATCACAGACCCAGCTGTTGCATGAATGGCAGCGGTGAAAATGTCCTTTTGCCTCCGTCTGGGCTTTTTCAAAAGCAGCCTGATGTTCTTTATGCCAATCGGGCGACATGCCCTCGAATCGTTCTGATAGAACATTGATGCTGCGCTCAAGTGTATAACCGATATCTCCTGCACTGCCACCGATCAGTCCGCCTATCATGTTTACACCTTGTACCAATCCTCGCAGGCCTCTGCCCTTCCTGTATGTGGTGGATTGAACAAACTCACTCTTATAGCCGTCACCGCATATATCACAATCAAAGGTAAACTGAAAACCCGCATCTGTGGAATTATCTTCGTAATTGTCATTGAAAGATTTCATCTTCCGGATCCCTCATCTCTTTTGTTGTTAATATCTGCTTGTAAAAGTCATGAGCTAAAAGGCTGCTGTAACTCTATTCAGGATGGCCGTGATGATTTTATCACTTCAGAATGGTGTACGCTAGATGAGTGGTCAGCCTGCCTAAAAAACGCCTTTGGAAATTTAGGATCGCTGTTGCAGTAATTTCCTGCATTTAAGAATACCTTCCATAAACAGATTCGAAGTCATTGAGGATAGTCAGCAGGCGCTTGTCGAGAAATGTTAACGCACTTTCGCGGATGTCAACATGAATGCCATAAAAGGCTTCTGCTATGCCGCCGGTTATAGCTGCCAGTGTGTCGCTGTCGCCGCCGATGGAGATCGCGTTGCGTATCGCGTCTTCATATCCTTCAGATTCGAGAAAGGCCATGATCGCCTGGGGAACAGTCTCCTGGCATGTCTCATTGAACCTGTATGTGGGCCTTATTTCTTCCAGTGTGAAATTCATGGGGTAGTAGTTATCGTTGATATGATCTCTTATGTCTCCGATGCTTTTGCCTTCGCGTGCCAGATAGACAGCTGCGGTTGTCGCTTCCGCGCCTTTGAGCCCCTCAGGGTGGTCGTGTGATATCTCGGTCACTATTTTCGATAATTTTATCGCCTCTTCAAGTGAAGAAGCTGCAAATCCACAGGGGCTCACCCGCATCGCAGCACCATTCCCGAAACTGTTGTATGGCTTCGGGTCGTCTGTGTACATCCATCTGTGGAACATCCCCCCATAACCGCAGTTCGGATATGGCCTCCCTACTTCCTGGAGGTGTCCTGCTACTGTTTTTCTGAGGACATCCTGATCTTTATTGCTTTCAAGTATCGCCTTTGCAACGGCGAGGGTCATTATGCTGTCGTCTGTTGCAAAGCAGTTCCGCGTAAACAATTCAAACTCTTTTGTTTTTATGTTGTCCCATTCAAAGCGTGAACCAACGATGTCGCCTATTATTGCGCCCAGCATCTTATAAGCACCTCTTTCCGCTATTTTATCTAGTATAGCACTGTGAACTTACAACGACACTTTGTGTTAAGATGTCCAGGAAACGTAAAACGAAAACATTTAAACGCTGGGCAGGCAAAGTTGATAAAATTTTGATTCACACATAAAGTGATATCCCAAGTCATTTTTCCATGTAAATCTTCAGGTAAGTCCATGTTTTCCATGTGATCGACCTTAGACACATTGACCCTATTACATTTCCGAACGGAGGATACAGAATGAAAAAAGCGATCATCAACTGTCTCAGGGTAAATATTAAGGACAACGTGGTCACACTGATCAAAGAGATCACTGTAGATGAGGAACTTATTGGAAAAGACGTTCCTTCAGGTCTCCGTTCATGCTCTTCTCTGAAGTTGGGGCACAAGATAGCGATAGGGGATATAGGCGAGGGCGACAGGATAATAAAGTACGGCGAGACTATCGGCTATGCAAGCAGGATGATCGAGCCCGGTGAACATGTCCATGTACATAACATGGTCGGCGGAAGAGGAAGAGGTGACCTCGAATGAAATTCATGGGATATAAAAGACCTGACGGAACTGTCGGGGTTCGCAATTATCTTCTTGTCCTCTCCTCGGTGGTATGCGCGAACCATGTCTCCCGTAAGATCTCGGAAGCGGTTCCCGGAACTGCTCTCTTTGTGCACGGCAACGGCTGCGGTCAGCTTGGTGCGGACGGGGAGCAGACACAGAGGACTTTAGATGGAATAGCGAAGAATCCAAACATTGCAGCTGTCCTTGTGGTAAGCCTGGGTTGCGAAGGGTCATCGGCTGAACGTATCGTGGAAAATGTCAAAGCAACCGGCCGCCCTGCGGCACATGTGAGGATACAGGATTGCGGCGGAACGACAGCCACCATAAGAGCAGGGATAAATGTGTTAAAAGAGATGGCAGAGAAATGTCTGTCTCAGAAAAGGGAAGAAGTGGACATCAGGGATCTTGTTGTCTCACTTGAATGCGGCGGCTCTGACGCTACTTCCGGTATCAGCGCCAACCCCTTGGTAGGATGGGTTTCAGATAGGATCATCAGCCTCGGTGCAACGGCGATACTGTCGGAAACTCCTGAAATGATCGGAGCGGAGCATATACTGTCCGGCCGGGGAGTTGATCCCGGGGTGGGGAAAAAAATTACAGAGATCGTAAAAGATGTTGAAAAGAGCGCTAATGCGATGCACGTCGATCTGCGTGGCACGAATCCCACACCGGGGAACATAGAGGGGGGACTTTCTTCGATAGAGGAAAAGTCGATGGGCTGCCTTGCTAAGGCGGGTTCATCAAAAGTGATGGAGGTCGTCCGCTATGGGGAGATCCCAAAGTCAAGGGGCCTAGTGATAATGGATACACCGGGATTTGATGTGGAGTCAGTTACGGGCATGCTTGCGGGAGGTTCACAGGTTATCCTCTTTACGACTGGTCGGGGAACTCCGGTGGGAGCACCGATAGCACCTGTGATCAAGATCACCGGCAATCCTAAAGTCGCTGAATGGATGAGAGAGAACATTGATTTTGACGCAAGCCCTATAACACTGGGGAAGGAGTCGATTGAGAGCGCAGGGGAGAGGCTCTTTCAAAAACTGTTGTCCGTTATCTCTGGCGAGCAGACTTCATCGGAAGTGCTTGGCCACACAGAGACCGGCATAACGCGCATCGGCCCGAGCGTGTAGTTCGATCTTATTATTGACTTCAGAATGAGATAGATCCATTTTCGGATCTTTTTATAAAATACAAAATTAAAGCTGCCTCCCTATTGAACGAGGGAGGCAGCTTTAATTGATAAGTTAAATTTTGGACCTGTCTAGATGGTTCTTCCGACCTCAAAGCCTTCCATTATGGCTTCTCCGCCCAGACCGACTTTTGCGGCGTCCCCGATGACGCGGACATCATAACCCTCTTTTTTAAGAGCATCTGCAAGGCCCAGTACGGGCTTAGCCCCTACTGCAAGCACTACTGTGTCGCAGGGGATAACTTCGTTTACAGCGCCTGAGACCTTCACTCCTGCATCTGTTATCTCATCGACCGTGGTCTTTGTACAGATCCTGACTTTGTTCCTATCGAGATCTTCAAGAAGATCCCAGCGAGGTACCACTATTTCATCTCCTGCTATCGCGTCCAGCATTTCGATGATAGTGACACCTTTTAAGTAGTTTGCAAGCTGGTTGGCAGTTTCAGCTCCCACACAGCCTCCGCCCACAACAACAACGCTGTTGCCTGTGTTGACCTTTCCTGAAAGAACATCATGAGCGGTTACGACGTTTGGTC
>JBFXIQ010000095.1:0-4481 GCA_050175815.1 Synergistaceae bacterium | reverse complement strand
AATTTGAACCCGAAATAATAAAAGCCGGATACGACCTCATATTTGTCATCAACCCTTACAGGACCCACACCAAAAATTTTTCAGAAATCGCCCAAATGAAAGACAAACTCGAAGCGACATGCGGACTGAAAGTCAGTTCTATAGCAGCAAATCCGCATCTTATGGACACAACAAGCCCGAAAGACTGTGCCGAAGGAATAATTTTAGTTGACAACTTTTCAAAAAAGATGGATGTTCCGATGCTTTTCGGGATAGCAGAGGAATCGATTTCATCTGATGTGAGAAAGATCCTTCCGGATAATATCCCGCTGTGGATACTTCAAAGAGAGATATTACTGCCGTGGGAAAGAGGCAAGGTACGTATTTAATACAAAAGGAGAGTGTTTCATATGCCAAAAGGGAGAGTCGAAATACTCGAGCAATACTGTAAGAGCTGTTCTATGTGCGTGGAGGCGTGTCCTAAAAATGTCCTTGAAATATCCGATAAGATCAACAAAAAAGGATATCGCCCCGTGGAAGCGGCAAGGCCTGAAGACTGTATAGGCTGTGGAATGTGCGCTATGCGCTGCCCTGATGCAGTTATCAAGGTCTTTCGTGAAGAATGATGTGAGAAGGGGTGATCAAAATGGCAAAAACTTTGATGAAAGGTACTGAAGCGATAGCTGAGGCTGCTGTTCAGGCGGGCTGCAAGTATTTCTACGGTTATCCGATAACCCCCCAGAACGAGATTCCGGAGTACATGTCAAAGCGGCTTTTTGAGGTCGGCGGAGCCTACCTTCAGGCAGAAAGCGAAGTCGCGGCGTCAAACATGATACTTGGCGGAGGAGCTACTGGAGAAAGGGTCATGACAAGCTCCTCAAGCCCTGGCATTTCTCTTATGTCGGAGACATTGAGTTATATTGCAGGGCAGGAAGTTCCGGTCGTAGTGGTCAACGTAGTCAGGGCCGGCCCGGGTTTGGGCGGTATTCTCCCATCTCAGTCAGACTACAACCAGGCGACATGCGGCATTGGCCATGGCGATTTCAACCTCATAGTCCTTGCTCCGGGTTCACTTCAGGAGACTGTGAACATGGTCCAGAAAGCATTCGATCTTGCACAGATATACAGGACGCCGGTAATGGTGCTCTGTGACGGAGTCATCGGACAGATAATGGAAGCTGTGGAGATCCCGGAAGGTCACGGCAAAAACCTTTCACATCCGGAAAAATGGGCCTGCGGATATATGAGTGAAAGGGGAGGGAATAGGAACATCATCAGAAGTCTCTTCCTTGATCCGGACGAACTTGAAGAACACAACAGAAAGCTTGAAGCAAAGTGGCACGAAATAGAAAAGAATGAAACTGCCTGTGAAAAATATCTTACGGATGATGCCGACGTAGTTATTTCAGCTTTTGGAACAGTCGGCAGGATAGCCAGGTCTGCTGTTGACAGCCTTCGGGCTGAAGGATACAAAGTTGGACTTATAAGGCCGCTTCTGGTAAGCCCGTTCCCGTACAAAGATTTCGAAACACTTATCCCAACCTGCAAACACATCCTTGATGTCGAAATGAACTGGGGACAGATGATAAAAGATGTAAACAGGGGAGTCAAATACAATATTCCTGTGAGTTTTTACGGACGTTCAGGCGGTATGTGTCCTGGGGTAGAAGAAATTGAAGAAGAGTGCCGCAAGATATTTGCGGAGCTCTCCTGAAAAGGAGGGGACTGAAAGTGGCAGAAAAAATCGTTTACCAGAGACCTAAAAGCTGGATAGAAGGAGTTCACTCACATTATTGCCCCGGCTGTACTCACGGGATAATCCACAGGATGTTATGCGAGACTCTGGACGAACTTGATATACAGGATATAACGACCGGAGTAGCCCCTGTAGGATGTGCCGCACTTATGTACGGGTACATAGATACAGATTTTATTGAAGCTCCGCACGGCAGGGCTCCTGCAGTGGCGACAGGCTTCAAGCGGATAAGGCCGGACAGGCTTATTTTTACATATCAGGGAGATGGAGATCTTGCTTCGATAGGAATGGCCGAGATCGTACATGCTGCCAACCGGTCAGAAAACATCACGGTAATTTTTGTAAATAATGCGATCTATGGCATGACAGGGGGGCAGATGGCTCCTACTACACTGCTCGGACAAAAGACTACGACCACTCAGAGCGGGCGAGACCCACTCAGAGCCGGTTACCCGATAAGAATGTCGGAGCTTTTGGCATCACTTGCTTCGCCATGTTACATAGAAAGGGTCTCTGCGGCAAAACCCTCTCACTTGAACGGTCTTAAAAAAGCGATCAGGAAAGCTTTTAAAAACCAGATGGAGAATAAGGGTTTCTCCTTTGTTGAAGTCCTCTCTACCTGCCCTACGAACTGGGGAATGAGGCCCACTGACGCATGCGACTGGCTTGTGAATAACATGATCCCTTATTACCCCTTAGGGGTATTCAAGGACTTTGAGTAAGGGAGGTCCGGCTAAATGTCGAATTACACACGTACGCTGTTTTGCGCAGGCTTTGGCGGTCAGGGCGTAATGGTCTTGGGGCAGCTGGTTGCGTACGGCGCCATAAAAGAGGGTAAATATGTTACATGGCTTCCCTCATATGGACCTGAGATGAGGGGCGGAACTGCCAACTGCGGTGTTACTGTCAGCGACAGGGAGATAGGTTCGCCGTTCGTAACAAAACCCGATGTGGTGGTCGCACTGAACCAGCCTTCTCTTGACAAATACGAAAAATCAGTCAGATCAGGCGGTGTTTTGATATATAACAGTGATATGGCAAAATACACACCGACAAGAGACGACATCAAAGTTATACCTGTCGAAGCTTCAAAGATAGCAGGAAGCCTGGGTAACGAAAGAGCTGTGAATGTGATCATACTAGGAGTCGTCATTGCAATATCTGATTTTATTTCTGACGAGACAGCCAGGGAGATCATAAAACAGAAACTGGGAGCAAGAAAACCGGAGTTCCTTGAGAGCAACATGAAGGCTTACGACCTTGGACGTGAGATAGGGCTTTCAAAGAATTAAATTTAAGCACATCTTTCCAAATATAAACAACAAGATCAAAAAACTTCCGCTTAAGAGAAATTCTCGTTAAGCGGAAGTTTTTTGTCTGCCAAAAGGGTCATCGATATTGCCAAAGAGGCGGCGAACTTAAAATATTCCCATAAAATCCACACATTTAAGTCATAAAATCTCCATACAGACTTGTTAAGCTATGCATCATAGGACATCAAACCGTGATGCTCACAATAAAATTGGAGGTCGATGTAGATGAAAAAGAAAATACTTGCAGCGGCAATATTGGTACTGGTATTTGCAGGAAGCGCAATGGCGGCTCCCGGATATGGCAAGGCAGGAAGATGTGGCCCCGGTGCCGGGATGCCTATGGGCTACGGACAGCAGATATGGCAGAACGCAGCACCGGAGGTAAGAGCAAAGATGGACGAAAGAGCCAAACTCAATATCGATCTGAGGGCGGAGCTTCAGAAGGATATCCCCAACAAAGCCAAGGCTCGTGACATCCACGAAAAGATGCAGAAGCTCAACCGTGAGATAGAGGCAGCTCATTTCGAGGAAATACTGAAGGACCCATCAAAGTTCAAAGCGCAGGCCAGAGGTCCCAGACGAGAATTCTCTCCTGAAGACAGAGCACAGATGGAAGAGATAAGAAAGCTTCACACTGAGATAAGAACAGAACTTCAGAAAGAGGCCCCGAACAAGGCAAAGATCCGTGACCTTCACACAAAGATCCAGAAGATCAAAAGTGACCGCGACAATGCCCGCCTGGAAGAAATGCTCAAAAATCCCGAGGCTTTCAAAAACAGCCGCGGCTTCGGCAGGGGATTCAGAAACAACCCCGCACAGCAGTAGACAATTATAATTTTATTACTGGGACCGAAGTATAGTGGTCCCAGTAGTATTGTTGTTCTTTTGTCCATTTTTTGCTTTATACTTGTCAAAACATAAGTTGTCCTTATTTTATATCAATATCAATTATGGACAAAGTACATTGATCATGGGGGGCCGCGCTGTGAAGATCCTGGTCGTTGAAGATGAAAAATCCATAGCCGACGTTGAAAAGGCCTATATGCTGCGGGAAGGATTTGAAGCAGAAATAGCCACAGACGGTATCGAAGCTCTCAGAATGTTCAATGAGGGAGCATACGACCTTGTGATCCTGGACCTTATGCTTCCCGGAATGAAAGGCGAGTCAGTCTGCAGGGAGATAAGGAGATCCTCCTCAGTACCGATAATCATGGTAACAGCAAAGAGTGGTGAGGATGATGTCATAGCAGGCCTTGATGCAGGTGCGGACGACTATATCATAAAGCCGTTCAGTCCACGAGTGCTTATGGCGCGCATAAGGGCTAACCTCAGAAACATCGACCACCCAGTAAACGGCAATTCCGAGATCATAAATATTGGGCATGATATTGAGATAGACAATGAGAAACTTACAGTCACTAAAAAGGGAGAGG
>JBFXIQ010000094.1:0-4490 GCA_050175815.1 Synergistaceae bacterium | reverse complement strand
GTGTCAGGATCTCATCATTCAATGACTCCCACCATTTTGCAAGGACCTTCGGATCGGGCTCGCTTAAAACATCACCGGACATAGCGGTGATGGGATACCTGTGGGCCATCTCTATCCATTTACCTTCCCTAAGGTCCGTATCTGAAAGTACCTCTGCGTTCTCTGCAAAAAGAGGACCGGCCATAAGAAGGATGGATATCGTAATTATCGCTATATTGATCCTTTTCATCATCCCACTCCCCTTAATCCTTACCAAACGAAGCCTTTATACGTCCCTTGATGTTTTCCCTCAAGGTCTGGAAAAGGACATAAAGGGCGGGTATCAAAAACATTCCAAGTATGGTTGCGGTCGTCATGCCGAAGAATATCGTAGTTCCGACAGCCCTTCTGCTTCCGGCACCCGCACCGCTTGCAAGAAGCATGGGAAGGACTCCGACAACGCATGTGAAAGCCGTCATCAGAACCGCTCGGAAACGTTCCCGTGCCGCTTCCGCCGCGGCATCAATTATTGATAGACCCTTTTCTTCACGAAGTTCCTTCGCAAATTCAATGATCAGTATCGCATTCTTGCCTGCCAGTCCTATCAACAGCAATATTCCAAGCTGAACATAGATCGAGACTGAAAGTCCCATGACGTAGACACCGCCAAGTGCTCCCAGGACTGCTACCGGAAGTGAGAGAATTACAGGTACCGGAACCGTCCAGCTTTCATACTGAGCAACGAGGAAAAGGTAAGCAAAAAGCATCGCTATCAATATTATAATGGCTATCTGTCCTTTTGCCTGCTGCTCCTGATAAGTCATACCCGACCATTCATAACCGTACCCCTCGGGAAGGTCTTTAGCCAGCTCCCTCAGGCTTACTATGCCCTGTCCCGTAGAAAATCCCTCTTTCATAACAATAGTTATGGCTGCACTGGGATAGAGATTGTAGCGGGATATTGAGCGTGGTGCAACTGTATTCTTTATTGAGACAAGACTATTGAGAGGAACAGGTTGTCCGGCTGTGCTGTTTACGTAGATGTTTCCAATTTTGCTTATGTTGTTCCTGAAATTCCAGTCAGACTGGACCATTACCTTGTTGACCTGGGTGCCTATGTTAATGTCGTTTATATAGGCTGAGCCAAAGTATGTCTGCAGAGTCGAAAATATATTGCCCACAGGCACATTCAGCATCTCAGCCTTCTCCCTGTCAAGGTCAAGAAAGAGATGAGGCGTATTGGATGTATAAGTACTGTAGGCATAAAGAACTCCGGGTATCTGGTTTATCTTGCCTACGAAATCCCTCAGTACCATGGCCATCCTCTCAGGGTCGTTCTCAAGGGTCGACTGCAGGCGCATGTCTATGCCGCCGCTTATCCCCAGACCCTGTATAGCCGGGGGGGTAAAAACATTTATCTGAGCCTCAGGGACAGATGAACCGATGGCAACTATTTTCTCTACGATTGTCTGCAGGTTCTTTTCCCTCGACTTCCTCTCCTCCCAGTGTTCGAGTGGCATGACTATCGAGCCCATGTTTTCGCTTGCTCCTCCGATTATGCTGTAGCCTTTTATTCCCATTACAAATTTAACTCCGGGGACATCTTTTATCTGCGAAATAAGTTTGTCCATTACAGCCTGTGTCCTGCCAAGGCTTGCTCCCTCAGGCAGCTGGATGGCAGCGAATGCAGCCCCCTGGTCTTCGTTGGGGAGAAATTCTGTCGGCAGGTATTTGGCCGAAAATGCTGCTGCCGCAATGACAGCCGCAAGCATCGCAACTGTTATCACTTTTCTGCTGGCAAGCCAGACTGAGCCTGTAACATATTTTTTAGTTGAAACAAGCAATAAATCGTTGAACCACTTAAGAGGTCCTCTTTTTTTATGATGTACTTTTTTAAGCAAATGAGCACACATTGCCGGGCTGAGCGTAAGCGCCACAATAAGAGAAAAGACTACTGAGAATGATATTGTAACTGCAAACTGGCGGTATATCTGGCCTGTGATACCGCCCATAAAACCTACCGGCACGAATATCGCAAGGAAGACCAGCGTAGTGGCGACCATAGGCCCTGTAACGTCCTTCATTGCCTGAACCGTAGCTGTTTCAGTATCACAGTGGTCTCTGTCCATTATAAAAAGGACTCGTTCGACAACAATAATAGCGTCGTCAACCACCGTTCCTATTACAAGCACCAACCCGAAGAGAGAGAGGATGTTGATGCTGTAGTTCATAAACGCCAGGCCTGTGAATGTAGCCAGAAGGGATATCGGTATTGCTGCCACAGGCACAAGTGTCACCCTCAGATCCTGAAGGAAGACATAGCAGACAAAGACGACCAGAGAGAATGTTATAAAGAGTGTGAGTATGATCTCTTTTATCGTAGCGGTTACGTATTCCGTCGAGTCATATCCCAGTACAAACTCTGTATCGCTTGGAAGACGGGGGATCAGTTCCTCTATTGTTTTTTTTGCACCTGCCATAACATCAAGAGCATTTGAGCCCGAAGACTGAGTCAGAAGCATCATTGCCGCAGGCTTTCCGTTGAAAGTGGCATCAAATGCGTAAGTTTCTGACCCAAGTTCGATACGGGATACATCCTTCAGTTTTACCAGCCCTCCCTCGGCTGTCGTGCGAAGGATAATATTTTCAAACTCGCTTACGGAATTTAGTCGGCCCTGCGTGGTCAGCGAATATACGAGAGGCTGGTCGGTCTTGGCTGGAGCAGTGCCTATAGAGCCTATCGATGCCTGTTTGTTCTGGCTCCGTATCGCATTTGAGACATCATCGATACTTAATCCCAGCGAAGCTATGCGCTCCGGATCAAGCCATATCCGTATGCTGTATTTTGAACCGAAGACTCTGCAGTCCCCCATTCCCGGTACCCGCTTAAAAACATTTTTGACGTTGTTTTCAGCGTAGTCCATAAGAAATGGACCGTCTTTAGTCCCGTGGGGAGAAATGATCCCTACAAATCCCAGTGTGTCAGAAAAACGTGAGTCCACAGTGATCCCCTGAGTTGTAACTTCTGTCGGCAGCATAGGCTCAGCCTGCTGGATGCGGTTTTGTACCTTTACAAGGGCCATGTCAGGATCTGTTCCCATGTCAAAAGTGATGGTAAGTTCATAATTTCCACTGTTATCGGAAGTCGAGCTCATATATATCATTCCATCAACACCATTAAGCTGCTCTTCCAAAGGTGCCGCCACTGTTTTTGAGAGAGTCGAAGCATCAGCCCCCCTGTAAGAAGCTCCGACACTTATCTGTGGGGGCGTCACGTCTGGATATTGGGCGACAGGCAGCCTGAAAGCGCTTATGAGCCCGGCAAAAGCCAAAACAATGGCTATTACCATCGCAAATCTGGGACGCCTGATAAAAAATGCAGAAAACATTATCAGTTTCCTTCTTTATTTTGATAATCCGGGGATGAGAGGGAAAGATCTTCCTCGGTCTGACCTGCGATCTCTGCCGCAGTTTTATTTTCCGTTTCTGCCTGGGCAGGCGCAACAGGGGACTCCGGACGTACATTCTGGAGACCGATCCTAATTATCTTGTCATTTGCCCTGAGACCTTTGACGACCTTGCGCATGCTGCCAACCTCCGCTCCAAGCTCTATCCTTGTCTGATGGGCGATGTTCTTCTCATCTACCGTATAAACATAGCTTCCCTGGGAATCTGCCAATATCGATTCCTGAGGTATGACCAGGCTCGTATCTTTTTCGACCGGTTTTGTTCCAACCCTGACCATCGAACCCGGAATAAGTGTGCCTGAAGGATTTGGAAAACGGATGACCATCTCAAGGGTACCGGTCCTTTCGTCAACTTTATTGCTTTCAAAGTCGCGTTCCCCCTGCATGTTGACTTCCCTGCCGTTTGACAGTATCAAAGTAGTCTTGTACACCGGCCCATTTTTTCTGAACTGATCAAGCTCGTTAAGATAATCTTTATCCGGGAGGGCAAAAGAGACGCGTATCGGATCCATCTGAACTATCGTTGCAAGGGGGCCGGAAGCGGGAGTTACATAATTTCCTTTTGTAAAAGCGGCTGCTCCGATCTGCCCGCTTATGGGAGATGTTATCCGTGTATGCGAAAGATCTATCTGTGCCAGCCTAAGAACAGCCTTGGCCTGTGAAACACCAGCCTTGGCCTGAAGAAACGCGCTTTCAGCAGTATCGATGTCGCTCGCAGAAATGCTGCGTTCATCTGCTGCTTTAACTCGTGCAAGATATTTCTCCGCCTTGACCAGTTCTGCCTGAGCCTTTTCCAGTTCTGCTTTCCTGAGGTCTGCGGTTGCCTGATATTGGCCGGAATCTATCGTAAAAAGGGTCTGTCCTGCCTTTACGAGGGACCCCTCTTTGAAGTTAACTTTAACGATCTCTCCTGAAATCTGAGGTTTCAGTGAGACAGTCTGAATAGCTTCCACCTTTCCAATAAAACTGCGACTCGAAGAGAGGTCTTTTTCGGTCACAGTGTAGAGAACTACAGCAGGAGCAGGTGTCTGCATCTGAGATTTT
>JBFXIQ010000093.1:0-4496 GCA_050175815.1 Synergistaceae bacterium | reverse complement strand
GGTCGTACCACTGGGCGTTGAGTTCTTCGCTCGTCTTGCCCTGCTGCTCCACCCATGTGTAGTACTTCAGGTTGTGTATCCTCTTGCGGTCGTAGTAGTTCAGCTCCATCATACCGTCGATGCCCATGCCGAGCACGAATCTCTGATGGTCGACAGCGGCTCGAAGCGGCGAGTATGCTCCAAGCTCAGTGCGCATCTCTTCGAGCCTCGAAGTGTACATCTCCATCGAGTCGGTCAGGACTGTCAGTATTACGTCGTTCTCCGTGAGTTCGTAGTATTTTGCCATCTTTATTGCCATTGCGACGTTTGCGGCACCGGATATCCCCATCAGAGGCAGCTGTGATATGAATTCATCTGAAAGCCCCAGGTTTCTGAGATATTCCTGCCCTTCCGGTTCGTTGCAGAGGCGTATCATCGCCATGCAGTTGTTGTCATCTATCGCGAAGACGAGGTCTGTATTCTTTACGTTGTGGACCCAGGGGATGTGCTTGTCGCCTATGCCCTCTATGCGGTGCTCACCGAAGCCGTTGAGATAGAGGGTCGGACACTGGAGAGCCTCTCCGACGCCGACTTTGCTTTTAGGGAATATCTCCTTGAGGTAATCCCCGCATGCTGTAGTTCCTGCGGATCCCGATGTAACAACAACACCGGCGTACCTGTCCTTCGGTCCCATAAACTTTTTAAGGGCTTCTTCCATCGCGCTTCCCGTTACATAGTAATGCCAGAGGTGGTTGCCCATCTCGTCGAACTGGTTGAAGATGACTGCCTCGGGGCGTGACGCCCGTATTCTTGCGACCTCGTCATAGATCTCCTTGACGTTGCTCTCTGTGCCCGGGGTGGCAATTATCTCGCCTGCGACGGTGCGGAGCCATTCGAAACGCTCCTTGCTCATGCCCTCAGGCAGTATCGCTATCGACTCGCACCCTAAAAGCTGGGCGTTGTAAGCTCCGCCGCGGCAGTAGTTGCCTGTAGAGGGCCATACGGCCTTCTGGCATGTCGGGTCGAACTGTCCGGTTACGAGACGGGGGACAAGGCAGCCGAAACTTGCTCCGACCTTGTGTGCTCCTGTTGGGAACCACTTTCCGCATAGCGCGATGATGCGTGCCTTAACTCCCGTGAACTCACTGGGGAATTCCAGAGTGTTGACCTCACCGAAAAGTCCCCCTGTTTTTTCGGGCTCATTTTTCCATGTGATCCGGAAGAGGTTTGCAGGGTCGACGTCCCAAAGGCCGGTCGTTTTAAGTTGTTCTTTTATCCTTGCAGGCGTATATTTTTCTGGATCCCTCATCTGCTTGAACGTCGGTATCAGGATATTCCTCTTTTTTGCCATTTCGACTGCGTTTTTAAGCTTCTCTTCGTGGACTGTAAGGTCGATCACTGAATATTTCCCCCTTCAGAATATTATTATAAGTTCATCGTAAAGCGATAAGTCTTGAAAATTCCTCTAAGTCCGGAGCGCATGAGAACGCCTGTCCTACGGAGCTCTTGGCGCTCTCGATATCCTTGAGTCCGTTTCCGGTAACCACTACGGCGATCGTTTCATCCGGGCCTGTTTCTCCTGCCATAGCCATCTTGCGGAATCCCGCGAAGCCCGTTACTCCCGCTGGTTCTCCGAAGACCCCGGAGGAGCGTGCAAGTTCGGGGATGGCGGAGAGTATTTCATTATCTGAAACTGTTACTGCCGTACCTCCGGACTTCCTTATTGCCCTGAGTGCCTTTGCCCAGTTTCTCGGAGCGCCGACCGAGATGCTGTCTGCTATCGTATCTGCAGGACCGAAGTTCACCCTTTCGGAATCCGTCATTATCGCTTTGTATATAGGGCAGGAACCTTCTGCCTGAACTCCTGTTATCTTAGGCATTCTGCCTGTCAGCCCCAGGTCGAGCAGGTCTCTGAATCCCTTGTAGAGTCCCCCAATGCAGCATCCGTCCCCGACTGAGATAAATACCCTGTCCGGTACGTCCCAGTTCAGTTGTTCGGCGATCTCCATAGCGCAGGTCTTTTTGCCCTCTACAAGGTAAGGGTTGATTGCACAGTTCCTGTTGTACCAGCCAAATTTATCTATAGCTGCTGTCGCAAGGTCGAATGCGTCGGCATAATCTCCTTTGACAAGGACAACGTTCGCCCCGTAGACGAGAAGCTGAGTTACCTTTGCAGCAGGTGCTTTCTCAGGGACAAATATATATGAGCCCAGGCCTGTCACGGCGGCAAAACCCGAAAGCGAGCTGGCGGCGTTTCCCGTTGACGCGCATGCGACGACTTTCTGCCCAAAATCCAGAGCTTTTGCAACGCCTACCCCGCTTGCCCTGTCCTTAAGGGATGCTGTGGGATTTCGTCCGTCGTCCTTGATATAAAGTTTTTTGACTCCGTATTTCGATGCCATTCTTTTGTTCTCATAAAGAGGGGTCCATCCGACTGCCAGATCAGGCATATTTGCGTCACTCAGGACCGGCAATATATCTCTGTATCTCCACATCGACATATCCATGTTTACGGACATAGCCTCTTTGGTAATTTTTTTCTTTGCATTGCTGATATCGTAGAGCACGTCAAGTGTACCGTCGAGTCCGCAGCTGTCACAGACGTACCTTTCCGGGTCAGGGTTGTACTCCCTTCCGCACAGTACACATTTAAGGATCTCCGGTCTTGCCATTTTCCCACCTCTTTGTCAATTGTTGGCAATGACCATTATACGTTGTATAGACTTTTCAGGCTATTCTCTGAGGTCATCAGCTGGACCCAAAATATTGTAAAAAGTTTGTATTACTTCTTTGTTTTAAATTGTTATATAATAAACCTAGTTACACTTTAAAAAGAAAGAGGTGCTTCGCTTGTTATCCTTTTCATCCTTATTTAAAAAAGCCAACACACTGATCATCGCATCTATCCTCTTATCGGCAGGGGGTTTTGCCTCATACGCTTCGGCATCTGAGCTCGTTGCCGCTCCACTCAATCCCAATTTTGTGGAATGGCAGAAAAAAATGGATACAGCGAGGACATCAACACAGGAAAAAGGCAGCACCGGCGATTCTACCGCAGAGAGTCCCCACGGATATGCGCCTTCCCCGGTAAACTGGTCACACCTCGACAACGAGGTCATAAGCGTTTACGGCGATGCGGATCATATCCTGAGAAGGGGTTCCGACATACCCGCCAGCTATGACCTGAGGCCTGAGATGCCTGCTGTAAGGGATCAGGATCCATTTGGGACCTGCTGGACCTTTTCCGCGATGGCTGCCGCAGAATCCAACCTTATCCACGATAAAGCCATACTTACCAGTGACAACGCTGACCTTTCAGAGTGGTACCTGGCTTATTACGGATATAATGATGAATCCAACGAACTCCCCGCCTTCACATACCCGTCCTCTCTGGAATACTACAATGTAGGCGGAGATGACTGGAGATCTGCTGCCATCCTGACAAGGGGGACAGGATTCCTTGAGGAATCCTCTGCAGTATATCCTACCAGTGCGGCTGCTGCTTACACACCCGATGTACAGGCAAGAAAGTATAAACTCAATAACGTCCTTTATCTGGGGAACCTCGGAGAAAGGGAGGTGCGGCTGAAGGATGCCCGCATCAACACCGTCAAAGAAGCCATAATGGAGTACGGTGCGGTAAGCATAGGGATATACCAGGGAAGTGACGAATTATATCTCAATCCAACAACGAAAGCATACTATATAGGTACGACGGAGAATAGTCCCAATCACGCTGTAACAATTGTCGGCTGGGATGATACTTATCCTACATCAAATTTCAATGACTCACCCAAGCCAACCAAGAATGGTGCCTGGATCGTCAGAAACAGCTGGGGAAGTTCTTGGGGGGCTTCAGGCCATTATTACGTTTCCTATCAAGAAGGTTCTTTGAATGACGGCGTTGTGTATGAAACAGTGGATGCCCCGGACAAAGAGAAGATCTACCAGTACGACCCGCTCGGACTGTGCAGGTTCGTGACATATGAGTCTGCGGACCCTGTCTGGTTCGCCAACATATTCACGGCATCGCGCAATGAGAAGATAAACTCAGTATCCTTCTACACAAGCCACGCTAACAGCACATGCACCGTTAAGATATACAAAGACTGCGGAAGTGACCCTACGGGCGGGGCTCTTGCGGCCCAAAAAAGCGTGACGGTCGCTGCTCCCGGATACAATACGGTCGAGCTTGATGAAGAGATCGACGTGGTAAAGAACAGGAAGTTTTCGGTCGTTGTAAGCGTAGCGCTTCCCGAACCGACAAGTTCTTCGCGCAATAACGCGGGAGGGTCTGCTTCAAGGACGACGGTATTGAGCTCTCCCGCTATCCCGGTCGAATACCCGATAACCGACTATTCTGAGAAGGCGGACGCCTCGGCGGGCCAGAGCTTTATCTCTTCGGACGGGATAGAATGGAAGGATCTGACGGAAGAGTCCGGGTATGGAAATGCCAACGTATGCATAAAAGCTTTCGGAACTTCGGAAGATGATCCTGCAGGAAGCAGCAGCGGCGG
>JBFXIQ010000092.1:0-4713 GCA_050175815.1 Synergistaceae bacterium | reverse complement strand
ATGGAGGATACTATCCTCTATTCATCATGCTACGACGCCAACGGAGGTGTATTTGAACCCATACTGGGCGAAGGCGACGCCGTCATAAGCGATGAACTGAACCACGCGAGCATCATCGACGGGATCCGCCTCTGCAAGGCATCAAAATTCAGATATAAAAACAACGATATGGAAGACCTGAGGACACAGCTTGAAGCGGCAAAGAGCTCCCGAATTAAGATGATAGTCACTGACGGAGTCTTCTCAATGGACGGATACATTGCCAACCTCAAGGGCATCTGCGATCTTGCAGATGAGTTCGATGCACTCGTGATGGTCGATGACAGCCATGCGGTAGGGTTCATGGGAAAGACCGGGCGCGGCACCCACGAATACTGCGGAGTAATGGGCAGGGTGGACATTCTGACCGGCACTCTCGGAAAGGCTCTCGGCGGTGCGTCCGGAGGCTACGTCAGCGCGAAGAAGGAGGTCGTTCAACTCCTTAGGCAACGCAGCAGACCCTATCTTTTCTCAAACACCCTTGCCCCGGCAATAGCAGGGGCTTCTCTTGAGGTCATCAAAATGCTCGGGGACACGACCGAATACAGGGACAGAGTACATGAAAACACCTCATATTTCAGGGAGAAGATGGAAGCCCTTGGTTTCGACCTGCTGCCCGGAACACATCCCATTGTCCCCATCATGCTCTATGATGCAAGGATAGCCACTGAATTCTCGGCCAGGCTCCTTGAAAAAGGGGTCTACGTTACAGGCTTTTCCTTTCCTGTCGTGCCAAGGGGCAAAGCGCGCATCAGGACCCAGGTCTCGGCAAGGCATACGAGAGAGGATCTTGACGCGGCAATAGACGCTTTCAGCGAAGTCAAGATCGAAATGGGGATATGACCCAGAACATAAAGACACTGCAGTTTATTGCTGCACATTATGCTGAAGAGATACTATAATAGAGTGATCATATTCGGCAGGGGGAACAGCATGAGAAAAATAGACAAAGGATTTTCATTGGTCGAGCTGCTGATCGTAGTCATAATAATAGGGATCCTGGCGGGAATTTTATATCTGGTTGTCGGTCCCTCTGACGATATGGTCAGAGAAAAGGCATGCGGCGGAAACAGGGCCACTATAATGCTGGCCCTTGATGGATACAGATTCTCAAACGGACTCAGCAAAGAGAATTACACGCTGCAGAGCTTCATCGACGACAAATACAAGGACACCATAAGCAACAACGAAGTGAAATGCCCCTCCGGCGGCATCTATTCAGCAGGTGAAGAAAACGGCAGGGAGATCGTTGTTTGTTCAGTTCACGGCAGCGGGGGGACAGGCGGAGGAGATGATCCCGGCGGCGGAGACGATCCAGACCCGCCGGGAAACGTCATCCCCGGAACCGATAAATTCGGCGGCGACGGATACCAGGCGATAGATGACTGGGAAGAAGCCATTGTTGATAACCATCATTTATCTTTCAATGAAGGCCAGAAATTTTTATACGAAGGCAATTATTATGTGGCAACAACAACACTGACAAATATTTACTACAGCGATGACAACAGTCCGGAAATGAGCCCGGACAAATGGTGGACGACACAATCTACTGGTGGTCTTGTCCAGTTCACCGGGGTCTCTAAAAACTGGGACGAGGTCGTTGAAGGAGATACTTTCAAAAGAGGAGACATAGTCTACTACAATGGAGATTACTATGTCTGCAAGGTTCAGGGATATTCCGGGATTTTTACCGTTGATAAAGACGAATGGAACAACAATCATCCAGAAAGTTCAGCAGGAAAATGGGCGTGGTACAAGCTGAGCAGCTAGATCCTGAAATAACAAAATACCAAAGAGATCTTCCGGACATTGCCGGAAGATCTCTTTGGTCTGTAAGACAGTCTTCAACCTTATTTATTCTGCACTGACCCTCAGCAAAGGATGGCTATGAACTGGGAAGCAAGAACAACGAGTATGAGCGCCACAGGGTAAGTCGCTGCGTATGGAAGGGATACGTAGTCGGTGCGCGTCTCTGAGATAAGGACTCCAAGTGCCGGGGTACTCGTCATACCTCCGCATATCGAGCCGAGAGTATTGAATATATCAAGACTGAACATCTTCACTGCAATAAAATACCCCGCCATCATTGGCAAAAGGGTCATTCCGACCCCCGCGAAGAAGAGAACCGGACCATGTTCCGTGAGGGTCGCCACAAACCCCTTGCCTGCTGCCGCCCCCGCTCCTGCCAGAAAAAGCGCCAGTCCAAACTCCCTCATCGTCTCAAGTGTAGATTTTTTTACATCAAGCGATATCGGGCCTATATGACCGAAATACCCTATAAGAAGTCCTGTAAGGAGCGGTCCTCCGGAGGCGCCCAGGCTGAACCTGGCCCCACCGGGAAGAGGTATCACCATCTTTGCAGCGATCAGGCCTGTCGCTATCGTTAGTACAAGAGGAAAAAATCCGAAGGGGTCAATTTTTACATATCCTTTTACTGCCGCACCCTCCGGCTGCAGGTCCTGCCCACAGTCCATCACCGGTTTCGTCCTGTCGAAATCAATTTTGAGCATCTTGGGTACTATCTGTACAAAGAGGACCACGCCAAGGACACCAAAAGGGTAAGCAATACCATAGCCAATTGAGGCTGACGGATCGCCCGTCGCCTCAATAGCGGCAGCGAGCCCCGGGGTGCTTGTCAGTGCGCCGTTCATTATTCCTACAGCAAGAGGAACAGGGATCCCCAATATCTTTATTGAAGCCACGCATAAAGCTGCGCCGGAAATGATCGTCACTAATCCTATTACCATGTAGGCAACGGCCCTGCTTTTAAAATTGCAGAAAAATACGGGGCCTGCTATCAATCCCACAGACGCGACAAAACATACCAGGCCGATGTCGCGGACAGCGCCGGATATCTCCTGTCCAAAATGCCCGAAGATCAGGGCAACAAGAAGAACTCCCGATGTGCCGAGCCTGATGTTGAAGAATTTTATGCTCCCCAGGATATACCCCAGAGTAAGGATAAAAAACAAAATTTTTACAGAACTCAAAAAACCGCGACCTCTCGTCGAAATTATAATTTTGCAGCTATTTTTCAGACATCACTGCAATATTTTATATCAAAAAAGATCATCCTGCGGCGGTGCAGCTAGGAAACATGTCCGGCACTCGTGTTGGGGTATTTTTTAGATACGGTCTTTCAATGCGTGGGGTTTCAATGCGTGGGGTTGCAATTTATTGATACGAGTGGTACCATTTTGCGCAATATATCGGAAGTTCGGAGGAAGTTTAATGAAATCAAGTACAAACTTCACGAATAATACATATAACAGCTGGTGGTGCGTCTAGCGTCCCGCCCGTATCTTGCTGTGTCGATACAGGGGGACTGAAAGGGAAATTTTCTTTCAGTCCCTCTTTTTTTATAAATGCACCACAGCTGCACGCGCTGAAAAGATGAGAACAGACCAGAGAGTTTACAAGAGCTAAGAGGAGGATAATATCATGACAGAGAGATCACAAAATCAGGCAGGTTTTCCGGTAAAAGGCATCTACGGCGGATTCGGAGGCACATACGTTCCTGGAGCGCTCGAGCCGATCCTTACGGAGATCGCGGAAGAGTATGAGAAATGCGCTGTGGACAAATCATTCAGGGAGGAATACCTCTCCCTCCTAAAGGACTACGTGGGACGTCCCTCCGCGCTCACCGAGTGCAAAAACCTCACCAAAACAGTAGGTGGGGCCAGGATCTTCCTCAAGAGGGAAGACCTCAACCACACAGGGGCTCACAAGATAAACAACTGCATAGGACAGGCACTTCTTGCCAAAAGAATGGGCAAGAAAAAGATCATTGCTGAGACAGGGGCAGGCATGCACGGCGTTGCAAGTGCCACAGTCGCAGCGCTGATGGGTATGGAATGCGATGTCTACATGGGAGAAGTCGACGTACAGCGTCAGGCCCCGAATGTGCTCAGGATGAAAGCGCTTGGAGCTAAAGTCGTACCTGTCTCAGACGGACAGGGAACGCTCAAGGAAGCTGTAGATGCGGCACTTGCGGCATTCTGCAACGACACCTCGGTCTTTTACCTGATCGGTTCAGCAGTCGGGCCGCACCCATATCCGACTATGGTGCAGAATTTCCAGAAAATAATCGGCGAGGAAGCCAGAGCCCAGATGCTAGAACGGACCGGCTCCCTGCCGGACGCCGTCATCGCATGTGTAGGCGGAGGAAGCAACGCGATAGGAGCCTTCACAGCCTTCATCGAAGACAAGGATGTCCGCCTTATAGGCGTTGAACCATCAGGAAGAGGATTGACATACGGAGATCACGCCGCCAGTCTTACAAAAGGTTCCCCTGGAGTCCTCCATGGGTTCAAAAGCTACGTTCTGACGGATGATAAGGGGGAACCCGCAGAAGTATATTCAATAGCCGCAGGACTTGATTATCCGTCAGTCGGACCCGCGCACGCCGCGCTCAAGGAGAGCGGACGAGCAGAATACATATGCGCAAGCGACAAAGAAGCGCTTCATGCATTCAGGCTTCTTTGCAGGACAGAGGGTATAATCCCCGCGCTTGAAAGCTCCCACGCACTTGCCGGAGCGATAAGGATCGCTCCGGAACTCAATCCGGAGCAAAAAGTCCTCGTTAACCTGTCGGGGCGGGGGGATAAGGATATGGAGACGATCTCTTCACTCGGGGTAATTGAGGTTTAGAGCGGCGCTAGCTTAGCAACA
>JBFXIQ010000091.1:3224-4777 GCA_050175815.1 Synergistaceae bacterium | reverse complement strand
CGACACTTTTGCTGTTCAGGCAGAGATTCATCGATCTGCAAAAACCGCTCCAGCGAAGTTTTCCATTGGTTCATAAGGGCCTGGGTATGGACCAAAACCAGGGTATTAACTTTGTGGGCAGCGATAACAAAAGCGGCCGTAACTGTTTTTCCAAAAGCGGTTGTGGCGGACAGGACGCCGTTATGATGGGAAAGAAGTGCCTCTGCAGCCATTTTCTGTTCGGCATACAGTTCACCGACAAAATCAATTTTTATTGAACGCCCCGATCCAGACAGAGGTTTGATCGTGGCGGCAGAACCGGCTCCTTCGATCAGATTCACAAGATTAGTTTCTAAGCCACGCGGAATGCAAATATATTCTTCTGTTTCCCAAGCCGTACAAATAATACGTGGTTTATTATATGTGGGCAAATGCATAGACTGCGATTTGTAGAAATCAGGGTTTTTGAACGCCGACAAACGTTTCACCCGCCCCATCGCCCGCTCAGAACAACCTCGCTTTGGAAGATATATCCCATTAGCGCGTACTAATTCAACGAGAGGAGAAAAATCAGCAGCATTCAGAGGAGGAAATGGAGGCTGCTTTTCCCAGGGCTTTTTCTCTGTTTCTATCTCTGCCAGTACACCCAATTCGCTGTTTCTGCTAAGTTTTGAAGCCATTTCTTCAGCTATTTCAGCAGGAATTTTTTGTACCCCGGCAAGATACGCCCATTGATCAGGGTAGGCATCAAACTGTTCATTAACAAATTCGCTATTTCCTTTTTTGCGAACCAATCCCTGCAACGGTAATGCAATAAGATTACCAAACCCTCCTGTAGGCATCGTGTCCTGGTTTGGCAGAAAACGGTCATAAGACTCAAAGCTGAGGCTATGCCGCTGCTCCATAGCAACGGTCAGCAACCCACTGCCCAACTGACGTGCCAAGGCACAGGATATTGGTTTATCAAAGAAAAACCAAATGTGAGCACCATTACCGGAGCGCGACCGCTCCACATAAACGTTTAGTCCGTGCTGGCTGCAAACATCCCTAAAAACAGTCACATCGTCCTGCCATTTCTCATTATCAAAATCAGCCACAAGGAATCGGCACGTCTCATCTGAAAGCATCGGATATACACCTACAACATCTTCGCCATGTGGGTCTTTTCCTCTCAAGTGGCAGTCAATGACCGTTTTTGTTAAAGGGAGCAAGTTCCGTTTGGGACATTTAGAACATTTAATTTTGGGCTTTTCACAAACACCTCTAACCCACTCGTTGCCACAAGCAGGAACATAGCCGGATTTTCCGGTACGCTTGTTTTCATATCGCTTAGCATAAACATCAGTGCGCCCTGAAAATAACTGCATAAACAGTTCAATTTTTTCATCGGGACTGCTGTGCTTGTGTATATGAGGATGAGACTGAATATCCATTAAAATGCTATCCGTATTTGCTGCTGAAGATACTGAAAGATTGGCGGAAGTTGTATTAGAAGTCATGCCTAATTTTTGTTTTAGTTTATCAATTTCGGACCTTAGTACAGCATTTTCCCGAAGCAGATCATCATATGTGGG
>JBFXIQ010000091.1:0-3124 GCA_050175815.1 Synergistaceae bacterium | reverse complement strand
CAGTAATTCTGACAGTTTCCAGAGGTTAAGCCATTTGTACTTATGATAAGGTCTCGTGTTATCCAGAGAATGATAAAGATTGAAGCCATCAATAAAGAATGCAGACTTTCTCAAAATGATCACTCCTAAAAAAAAACCCCGCGTCCGCACTCTTCTCAGAGCCGTGACCGACCGGGGGGCTGTGGAAAACCACAGGGCTTATTTAATGCTAGTATAGCCCATAATCATGTCGGGTCAACAATAAGCTTAAAACAGAAGAGGCATTAAAGAATTTTTTATACGGACAAAAAAACAGCCCTCTTCTGCTACTTCAAGCGGGGGTCCAATTCCCCACGATTGGTATGCAGCCTGATGAGCTTGAAGACAAGATAACAAATTTCAACCTACATGTCAAATTAGTATGTGATTCCGGAGTGTGGAAGGAGTTATAAGATCCAAAACCGCCCGGTTTAACCGGTACCGCCCTACAACAGGGCATCCGGTGCTCCGAGCGACCTAACTGTAAAAAAGATTACTTTGAATGATGTGTAATGTCAAGCATGATCGAGGTGCCAGTCAACTTATCATGTCATGAAAATTAAGACATATAGCGGGATCAGAACCAATGGTTCCCGGCTCAACTGCATACCGGGAAGACGGAGAGGGGCAGAGGCCGGCAGGCGGAGAGTGCATCTGTTGGGAGTCGGGGGGGGGTAGTACTTTAAAAACGTTCTTTGACTTCTCCCCCGTAGCCTGAGTTGGGACTTTTGGTGATCATCTATGCCATAGTTTCTATTCCGGTCATAATTATTTCCGGTTTCACCTTTATCCGATAATAAATATTACCGGTTTGGCTATTAGGTGCCTGGTAAATTTCCCTTACGGGGCTCGAACCGTTTGACGATTTCGTCAATTACAACAATAATTATCCTGTCGCATTTATATTTGGGCGGCAGAACTCTGATGGGAGGTTTGATGTCATGGCACAGCATTATGTTTATAGCTTCTATGCAGTACTCAGGGATCACAAGCCAAAGATTTGGCGGCGCTTTGAGATCAACGGTGAAAAGACAATGGCGGAACTTGGCTACGCCATCATGTTGATGTTTGAAATGCAGGCAAGCCATTTATTCTGCTTCAGAGAAAATTCAAAAGAAAACTTACTCACTTATCTCAGGGAGGTTTACCCTACTGAAGAAGAATTTAACTCATTTGTAGAAAAGATCCATATCGATGAAATGGAAGAATTTGCTAAAAACACCCGTTACGAACTGCCGAACGAAGACATGTTTGTTCCGGATGATGAACGCTTGATTGAGGCCAATAAGACAAAGCTGAGTAATGTGACAGACCGTCCCGGCTGGAAAGCCATGTTCGAATATGACTATGGTGACGGCTGGCAAATTGACCTGACCCTTGAAAAATGTGAAAAACAGGAGGTCTCTCTGGCACTTTTACCACGTGTGCTCGAAGGTGAAGGTTTTGGCATTATTGAGGATGTCGGCGGAGTCGGAGGACTTGAAAATCTTGCGAAGGTCCTCAAAAAGGGTAAGGGCGAAGAGTACAAAGAATTCTGCGAGTGGCTTGACTCTGACAGTCTTGACCTTAAGGCATTCGATATCGAAGACATGAATTTCCGCCTAAAAAAGCTCCTCCGAGTTTACAGGGAATCTTATGAATACAATTATGAACCCACACAAAAATCGCTCAGTCTCCTTTTAAGAGAGTACAAGGGCAAAGGTGCAAGGGGATATTGATCGAGGATAAAGGCAGGCGAGAATGGGCGGGCTGAGGTAAGATGCCGCACTGGTAAGCGATGGGCGAGCATTGGCAAGCAGTTGTAAATGCAGGCGGAGAGTGCGTCCGCCGGGGAGAGTTGAGGAATCAATTGCAAATCGATCGCAAATCAGATGGGGTCGATGGAGTTTTTTGTACTTGTTTATCATCATCGAATGGCATACCCGTCAAATCGTGGACTATGAGGTCAGTTACACATCGGAAAAGGAATTTGTATTACGCTGTCTCAGGCGTGCTCTTTGCAATCGCAAACCGGAGATCATCAACTCTGATCAGGGCAGCCACTTCACCAATCAGGCCTACCTGGATCTGATGGAAAGCTGCGGATCTGCTGAGGCAGCAAACGAAGATGCAGCAAAGAGCACGACAGAGCAGAAATGAGATTAAACTGTAATAGCGCGGCGTGAAAGTGCCGCGTGAAGCGGCGTTTTTTATCGCCGTGAGCAATTGTGAAGCGGCAGTAAGGCTGTTGCAAGTGCGGGCGGAGACTGCTTCCGCGGAGAATTCGAGCTAATCGTATACAGAACTTCTGTGCCCAATTTTGACTACTAAAACAAGAAGCCGTCCGTCTTCTCTCCTGCATAGGATACGCCATGCCCCACCCGGTAGCGCCATAACCCCGAGAGGTCAGCAACAAGGGCCTTTCCTCTGCTTCGCGGGTTTTCAAGCTCGGTTAGGTCAGCCAGATATTTAACAATACGGAGAGCTTCAGGCCTGTCTAAAGAAGAAAGTTCTTTTTCGGCGTTTCTTGAAAATTCAACCTTCCAACCCAAGACGTGACCTCACTTCCTCCAGGGAAGATGAGGTCCTTCCGTCAAGGATGAATTCTTCATATGCAGCGGCTGCAAGGGCAGCATCTTCAATATCGTCAAGATATGTTTCGATAGCCTTTCGGGCATACCATGACTTTGTCTTGCCAGTTTTATCTGCCAGTCCCTCAAGCCGTGCCTCCAGTTGTTTATCAAGTCTGATTGCAAGCATTTTGTAGCCTCCCCTCAATTGCTATACAAGTATAACAAAATAAAGTTGATAAGGCAATTCCCCGGCGAGAAATATGCAGCCTCTGGGCTGCGGTGAATTCGCGACTTTCGTCGCTGGTGAATTTGCATCGCTTCGCATCGCGGAGAATTTGCCTGACGGGTGCAGGCGGAGAATTTATCGGGAGTTCCTTCCGAGGGTGAAGCTGCGACAAATACGGTCGCGTGAACAATGGTGAAGCGATAGTGAAACAGTTGTAGGGACGGGCAAGCATAGGCAAGTAAAAGGTTGGGGCAAAACCCAGTAATAGACAAGATTTAAAACCACTGGTTCCCCGATCTCAAAGCGCATTCGAAATGGTTCGAGCACT
>JBFXIQ010000090.1:0-4902 GCA_050175815.1 Synergistaceae bacterium | reverse complement strand
GAACGGTCTTGTGTAGACGGAACAACGTTTGCTATCCCCTCTTAGGCATCATCTTCTTTCTTTCGGTTTTTTAAAAAAACTGTTACCTCGTTGAGAATGATCAATAAAGACCGGCTGTTTCTCCTCCGTCGATCCTTATGTCGGCGCCTGTGATGTATTTTGCATCGTCAGAAGCAAGGAAAGCATAGAGAGCTCCTATCTCTTCCGGTTCGGCATGACGCTTCATGGGGATCCCCTCGTTAACTTTTGCAAGCATCTCGTCCGTGTACTCCGCCCTCTGCATCGGGGTCAGCACATATCCCGGACATACGCAGTTGACCCTGACGTCCGGAGCAAGCTCGAGAGCCATGCTCTTTGTCAGGAGTATGACTCCTGCTTTTGAAGCGTTGTAGTCCGTGTACCAGCGGTGGCCCTCCGTCCCGTTCGTTGATGCCGTCATCAGGATGACCCCGCTCTTCTGAGCTTTCATTCTTCTTGCAGCTTCACGCGAACAGAGGAACATGCCGTTGAGGTTGATGCCGATGACCTTCTGCCACTGCTCGTATGAGATGTCTACAAAGTCTTTGCGTATGCTTATTCCCGCATTTGAGATCAGTACATCGATGCCGCCAAGATCACTGTCCATCTTTTCAAATGCTGAGATAACATCCTCTTCCCTGCTGACATCGCAGACTCCTGAGCCTGCAAATGAAGGATTTTGCTCCATGGCTTTTGCCAAAGCATCCATGTTGCAGTCAATAATGAAGACCCTGGCACCCTCAGCGGCGAACCTCTGCGCCGTTGCCAGGCCGATCCCGCTTGCCGCGCCTGTCACCATGACCCGTTTGTTTTTCAGTTCGCAGTACTTACCCATAAAACGACCTCCTTTTACAGCTATATTTTTATAAATCTTACTTTATCCTATCCGAGCTTAGCCATTATCTTTTTGCCGAAACCTGTTATTACCGGAAAATAGCCTTTCAGTTCTTCGTCCAACACAGGGTCTCCTGTATCTGCTATAAGGGGCTTTCCGAAAAGGGCTGACATCTTTGAAGAGTTGGCAATTATCATAATGTTCTCTCTGGGGATCATCCTGATCACATCGGGGCTCAGCTGCTGATTGCCCCTGCCGAAGATGTGGCCCTGCCCTCCGATGACCGTTATTACAAGATGACGCCTGGCTTTTTCGAAGCCTGAAAGTACCTCTCTGATCTCTTTCTCAGTCATGTCCTTTCCTGCAAGGCCTTTATTTACCAATGCGTCCACACCCAGCAGGGTACCCTCTTTATTAAGGCTCTCAAATATCGAGTATGTGGTGCTTCCCGACCCTATCAGATATATTTCATCTTCGCGCATATTTTTGATGACATAGGCTGCGATATCAAGCCTTTCGGAATCATCTGAGAATGAGCTTCCGGATTTCCTGTCCTGCATGAACTCCCTGTCATCCGGGACTTTCATATATCCATAAAGCTGAGCCCTGACTATGTTGTTTCGGAATGCATCCTCATCGAGGTCCATTACCTCTGCGAGAATAAATCTTTTAACCTTGCCCTGAAGCAGGTTTTTTACCAGCATACCAGCGTCCTTCGGTTTTTTGGCGTAGACGGCTGAATGGATCTTTACTCCCGCCGGTATCCCAATGACAGGAACCTTTTCTCCGACTGCCGAGCATATGTCACGTGCAGTCCCGTCACCGCCTGCAAAGACTATTGTTTCGACTCCTGCCTCAAGCATGAGGGATAACGACCTCTTGGTATCATCAGCGGTCGTTTTTTCTGTGGGGTCGAATACTATCTCAGGTTTTATACCATTCTCTAAGAGCAGCCTTCCCCCCATCTCGCCCGCAGGAGCATAAAGCTGATGATCTGAAGCGGCTTCCCTGAATACGGCAAGCGCGGCCTCCGCTCGGCTGTTTGCCGTAGGGACCGCACCAAGCTCTATGGCCCGACGGAGAATATGCTCTCCGTCGGTGCCCTTTAGAGCGACCTTTCCTCCCATTCCTGCAACAGGGTTGATGAGGAAGCCTATCTTCATTTTACTTAGGCTCGAAGTACCCTTTGTACTTCTTGTTGTAAGAGCGCCAGGTTATCGAGTATTTTGCCGGATCATCGAAATAGTCGTGGTCTGTGTGATGGACCGTGCTGTTCGATGGAGCATGTTCAACCGCTTCCGGTTCCTCGTAGCACATCCTGGAGATCTCTTCCAGGACTGCGCAGTAGTCGTCTATGTCAGTCTTTGAGTAGGACTCGCTCGGCTCGATCGTAAAAGGTTCCGGGATAACGAACGGTTCATGGCTCGACCAGTAATGGGTCCCAAAATCAGCTATGCACCGCTGTACATCAGCAGTTCCGAATCCGGTATCTTCCTTGAGTTTCTCCCATCTGTAACGTACCTGTTCAATACGCGACGGATGGTGCGGGAAGCTCATTGAAGCGCCCTTTATCGCAAGGATCTTTTTCATGCAGTAGTTGTTGTTCAGGATGGCGACTCTTGATACCTCCCTTAGTCCGTCAGCGCCGAGAGACATGATCCATGAATATGCCTTGAGCACGACAGGAATGACACCCCAGAAGGATTTGATCTTCCCGCATGATTTCGGCAGGTCGAAGTCGAGGTAGTATCCCTTTTCCGGGCAGTACTCTACAAGCGGAACAGGCATGTAGGGACGGAGCTCTTTTCTTGCCGCCACCATCCCCGTGGCAGGTCCGCCGCATCCGTGGGGGGCCGAGAAGGTCTTGTGGAGGTTGAAGAATGACATGTCAAAATCAGCTTCCGCAGTCCTTGTTATCCCCAGCAAACCGTTTGCGTTTGCCTGGTCATAGCAGCAGAGGACTCCCTTTTCGTGGGCAAGTTTGGTAAACTCTTTGATCCTGACGTTGAAGATGCCCGTATCTTCTGGGTTGGTAAAGAAGATTGCGGCAGTCCTGTCCGAAAGAGCTGCCTTGAAGGCTTCGATATCGGGATATCCCTCAGAGTCTGGCTGTATGATAGTTACCTTGTATCCCTTCACTATCGGAACGGCTGCATCTGCCGGATGCGAGAAGAGCGTCGTAATGACTTCATCGCGTTTATCCTCTTCACCTTTGTCACGCCAATATGCCCTCACTATTGAAGCAAGAGCCAGCACTCCGTGCGATCCGCCTCCGGGCTGGACACTGAATACATCAAGCCCCGAGATGGATTTGAAGAGCTCACACGTTTTGTACATGATCTCCAGCACACCCTGAACTGTCTGTGCAGGCTGAAGCGGGTGCATGTGCAGCATCTTGGGTGATCCGGCAAGACGTTCGTGCACTTTGGGGCTGTATTTCATGGTGCAGGTACCCTGTCCAATATCTATGTTCCCATCCACTCCGATATTTTCCTGCGAGAGATGATTATAGTGTCTTACCAGCTGGAGCTGTGCTATCTCAGGAAGATTTGCCGGATCCTTCCTTACCATATGTTCAGGAAGGGTTCCAAGGACTTCTTCTTTAGATGCGCAGTCACAGCATGCTCCGGGAACGAGCACTCCGCGCTGTCCCGGCTCGCTGAGCTGGTAAATGATCGGTTCGTTCCATCTGGCCTGATGAAAATTTTTCATTCTTGTCAGTCCGTCCATGATCTGTCCCTCCTTATCCGAGTATCTCGCACAGGGCGTCGGCTATGGCTTTGATATCTTCCGCCGTTGTCTGTTCTGTCACACAAAGGAGCGAACAGCCTTCAAGCTCGGGGAAGCATTCTCCAAGATCATACCCACCGAGTATTCCCTTCTCAAGAAGCTTCTCGTTGATCTCCTTTACAGTTTTGCCGGTGCCGCTGAAATCAACAACTATCTCTTCAAAAGGAGTCCCGGAGAACCTGTCGAGCTTAACTCCCTTTACCTTTGAAAGAACTTTTTTCAGGCAGACCTGGCGCTGGAGAACAGCTTCGCCAAGTTCTTTCATCCCCTGTGGTCCCATAGAGGCAAGATATACGCCTGCGGCGATCCCCCATAGAGCCGAGTGAGTGCCGACAAACTCCTTGGCACTGTCCCTGTTTGCGAAAGAGGTTCGCTCCCAGAGGACGTCACCAAACCCCCACTCGCCTTCGCTTGTGGGTGCTATGCCAAATAGTCTTGAGGGGTATTCTTCTATGATCTCCGGTTTTTCGCTTGTGGCTACAAAACCTGCAACTCCGCCACCGTAGTTCATGTGGATACCGAGAGGCTGGATATCGCCGCATGCAATATCTGCTCCGTAACGGCTTGGAGGAGTGAGGACTCCCAGCGTGGAAGGCTCGACATATGCGACCATAAGAGCTCCGGCCTTATGCGCCATGTCAGCGATCTCCTGTGCCTTATCCTCGATGATGCCGAAGAAGTTGGGGTTCATGACGAGCACCGCGGCTGCCTTGTCTGTCAGACAGGCCTTTAGGCTGTCCAGGCAAATGCGGCCTGTTTTGTCGTTATAATTTACGTAGGTTATCTTCACATCGGGCTGCAGATAGGTCTCAACGACTTTCAGAACGTCGGGATTAAGATTCCTGGGTATAAGGACCTCTTTCCTCTTCGTTATCCTTGTCGCCATCCTGAGTGCTGTGCCGCAGGCCTGGCTTCCGTCATAGTTGGGAACGTTGCAGACGTCAAAATCCAGCAGCTCCGCCATCATCGACTGATACTCGAAGAGCGCGTGAAAACGCCCGTGATCCTCATAAGGCTCGCCTGCATATGCCGTCAGGAACTCGGACCTGTTGATGACCTCATCGACTACTGCAGGCACATAACGATTGTAGCAGCCTGCTCCAAGGAAACAGCGAAGCTCTTCCGCCGTTGTATTTTTGTTCATGATCCCGCTCACATGCCTGTATATCCCCGCTTCATCCTCAAAAGGTTCAGGAAGCTTCATCGCTTCCTTCATGCGGACCTCTTCAGGAATGTCCGCGATCAGATCCTCGATCGAC
>JBFXIQ010000089.1:0-4972 GCA_050175815.1 Synergistaceae bacterium | reverse complement strand
ATCAGGATCCAGCTGGACCTTCTGAGGATGGAAGTGGAATCGATCCCTGATGATCCAGGATCTTCAGCCGGTATTGGCCTTTCAGACGCTAAGGAATATATTACTATACTTGACCATGAGATAGACAGGCTTAATAGGACAGTGTCCCAGCTTCTTTCTTTTGTCAGGCCCAAACAGCCCATAGTGGCCAAAGTCCTGTTGGACGACGTACTCCCATGGTGTTTGTCGATGTTAAAGCCTCAGGCTGAGAAACAGGGAATAGATCTTGTCACCCAAAAGATCGACAGCGGTGTGACCGTGCTGGCTGATAACGAGATGCTCCAGCATGTTATCATGAATCTTTCGCTAAACGCTATACAGTCAATGTCCGAATGTGGGCAGGAGAGGGATAAGAAGCTTTACATATCGACAGGCCATTCAGGAACGGGCCATGGGATCAACAGCATGGGGTTTATCAGGGTAAGCGATACAGGACCCGGTATACCGGCAGAGATACAGCACAGGATCTTCGATCCATTCTTTACGACCCGGCAGGATGGGACGGGGCTTGGTCTCAGTATAGTGCAAAGGATAGTAGACGGACTGGGAGGAACCCTCTCCATGGACACTTCTTCAGAGGGTACGAATTTTAACATATTCATACCCCTCGCCGAGAAGGACCGGTATGATGTAGATCTTTACCCAACGGAGGGATAGACAAATGAACATATGGATAGTTGACGATGAGGTCAACCTTGCAAACGGACTGAAAAGAGCCTTTGAAAAAGGAGGCTACAGTGCGAAAGCTGTAAAAACTATATCCGAACTTCAGCAACTTCTTGGTGTGGAGATCCCTTCCCTTATATTCCTTGACCAGAGACTGCCTGATGGAAACGGAATAGACATTCTTCCCGCGATCCTTAAGCAGTACCCCAGATGCAAGGTGATCCTAATGACGGCCTTTGGTGACTCCAGGCTGGTCGTAAGAGCTATACAGGAAGGGGCATACAACTATCTGGATAAACCTTTCCCGCTCGATGCGGCAAAAAATATGGTAGAAAGAGCCATAGAATCGATAAGATTCAGGAATCAGGCGGAATTTCTCCTCTCTGAAGGTCCCAACAGGCTCCTCGGCAGTTCAAACGCAATGGAAAAGATAAGGGATAACATTATGAAGATAGCTCAGCACCAGAATATTACAGTGCTGCTTAGGGGTGAAAGCGGAACGGGCAAAGAGGTGGCAGCCAGAATGATCCATCATGCATCGGGCTGCAAGGGTGATTTTGTTGCGCTGAACTGCTCGGCGATCCCTGAATCACTGCTCGAATCAGAGCTCTTCGGCTATAACAAGGGAGCGTACACAGGTGCAGAGACCGATAAGCAGGGTCTGATTGAAATTGCCGACAAAGGGACACTCTTTCTGGACGAGATCGGAGACATGCCCCTCAGTCTCCAGAGCAAACTTTTCAGGTTTCTTGACCAGAGATCATTCAGGCCCCTGGGGAGCACAAAAGAAAAAAATGTCAGCCTTAATCTCATTTGTGCTACCTGTCTGGACATTGAGAAACAAGTTGGGGAAGAGAAGTTCAGAAAAGACCTATTCTTCAGAATATCAGTCATACCCATAACTATCCCCCCACTTAGGCAGAGAGATAAGGATGTGCTTGAGCTTGCGTCTTTTTATCTTGCAGAATTTTCCAAAAGGCTGGGAAAGAGTGCCACATCTTTTACAGAGGATGTAAAAGATGTGTTCATGACATATTGGTGGCCGGGCAACGTAAGAGAGCTGCGCAATCTGATAGAACGGATACTGATACTGAAGGATAACTCTGACAACATGGTAAGGCTTGCAGATCTTCCTGCAGAAATGTTTGAGATCCAGCAGCAAACTATTGTGGGTCACACTGCAGGTCATTTGGAAGGCGAATCGCTTTCGCACACGATGGACAGGATAGAACGGGAAATGATAGTATCCGCACTTGCCAGATGTATGGGTAGCCGTACACAGACCGCAGCGGAACTTGGCATCTCAAGATTCTCACTGTTAAGAAGGATGCAAAGACACGGGCTTGAGTGACCATAGGCTGATCCAGCGACAAAGGCTCAAAATTAAGAACAGGCTTGATCCAAAAGTCCTGCTGGGATCAAACCTGCTTTTTGTCCCGTTGGAAGAACTGGCGGAAGAGTGCAGTAATATCCTCGGAGACAATCCTTTTTTTCATTTTGTGCCTCCCGGATGGCAGAACAGCGCAGTTGACATAGATGATCTGGATCCTGATTCGATGCCTGCGGCCAAAAGCATTGAGGAGCATCTTTCACTGCAGATAGCAACCTGTCCGGATATCAGTGAGCTTGTGCCTCCCTTCTCATCCGCCGGATTCTGGTGCTCTTTTCTAAACGAAAAAGGGTATTTGAATACTTCAACGGAAAGCATAGCTCAAAGTATCGGAGTGTGCACGAAGAAGGCGGAGAAATATATAAAAAAACTTCAGGAATATGTGGATCCGCCGGGACTTTTTGCAGCAGATCTGCGGGAATGTCTGCTCATTCAGCTTGAAAGGGCAGGACTTAAATATAATCTCTCATGGTCAATACTGACAGAAGGCTATAAACATCTGGCGGATGGACGCCTACCAGAGCTTTCAAAAAAAATGGGATGTGACAAAAGATCCATAGAGGAAGCATTGGCTTTGCTCCGAAAACTCGACCCTTCTCCTGGATCCGGATTTTTGACCGCATCTCCTGCATATCCTGAAATAGAATTTGTGATCAGAAACGGTAACCCGGCCCCGAAATTGGTGCGCGAGAACCTGCCGTCGATCAAAAACAGCTTGGACGAGATGCCCCTGACTGTCAACGAACTTCTTGAAGAAAAATGGATATCTCCTCTCTGGTCCAAAACTAAGTTTGTGCTTATCAGGCTGGGGATGAGATACAGGACCCTGCTCAGGATATCAATTCTGATCTCAGAGATCCAGTCAGAATTCCTAAAGGGTGAAAAAGATGCCATATCCCCCCTGACTTACCGGTATGCCGCTGCAAAGCTTAGTCTCAGCCCCTCAACTGTATACCGCTCTATCGACAGTACCTGGTGCCGCGCTTTTGGCAGGACCATCAGGATGAGCACTTTCTTTTCAAGAGGACTGTCATCAAGGCCGGACCTCAGCGTGAAGGAACTTAGGTCAAGGATACTCGTGCTTAACCAAAAGGGTAAAAATGACCGTATGATAGGTGAAATTCTTTTACTGCCGACAAGGACCATTGCCTGGCACAGAAAGAAGATGGGTTTGTCGCGGGCAATAAATTGTTAAAATACACAATATTATGAAATGTGTGCATTCTTAACTTATGTTCGAAAAACGCACACATGATTATGTTTTGGGTAAAACACAGACTGTTTCTCCACAAAATATGACCTTTCTATCAAAGTTAAAATAGACCTCTCTCTTAAAAAAAATATTTAATACTGTAAATATTAATGTATGTATAGTTTTATCATCTTTAAATTTAATTTTTGTAAATTTGGCAACTTCATTGCATGTAATAAAGCAGGTGTAAAAGCTTTATAAATTTTGGAGGTGCTGAATTATGGCAGAAAAGAAAAAAGAATCAGGATCAGCAGCAAGCGTTCTTATTGGAGCAGCATTTTTGATGGCAACTTCGGCGATCGGGCCGGGGTTCCTGACACAGACAGCAGTCTTTACAGACAAGCTGAAAGCGGCTTTTGCTTTTGCAATTCTAGTTTCGATACTTATTGATATTGTAGTCCAGATGAATATCTGGCGGATACTCGGCGTTTCGGGCAAGCGAGCGCAGGACGTAGCCAATGAGGTCCTTCCTGGACTGGGGTACTTCCTGGCCTTCCTTGTTGCATTGGGAGGACTTGTCTTTAACATAGGCAATGTCGGAGGCGCTGCGATGGGACTTAACGTCATGCTAGGTGTTCCATTTGTGCCGGGTGCCATTGTAAGCGCTGTGATCGCGATAGCCCTCTTCCTGAACAAGGAGATGGGCAAGGCGATGGACAATTTTACAAAAATACTTGGAGTAATAATGATCGCGATGGTCCTTTTTA
Organism: Synergistaceae bacterium; assembly: GCA_050175815.1. Lineage (GTDB taxonomy): Bacteria > Synergistota > Synergistia > Synergistales > Synergistaceae > Caenicola. The sequence continues at coordinate 918 of JBFXIQ010000089.1, read as the reverse complement.
TGGTTTTCAAGACACAGCCCCCGATGGCGTTGGCACTTAAGGAGACGGTACTTCCTTCAACTATAGACTGGATGACTATCCTTACCCTGGTTGGCGGGACTGTCGGCGGATACATTACCTTTGCGGGCGCCCACCGCATAATCGATGCGGGGATAACGGGAATGGAAAACCTTCCTAAGATATCTTCCGGTTCTGTCAAGGCTATCTCTATCACCGGCATAATGAGATACCTTCTTTTTCTTGCAATACTGGGTGTAGTCGCTACGGGAGCGGTACTTGACCCTAAAAATCCTCCTGCATCAGCTTTCCTCATCGGAGCAGGACAGATCGGTTACCGCATATTCGGTGTGATACTCTGGTGTGCAGCCATCACTTCTGTTGTAGGTGCATCCTATACGTCAATATCCTTCCTCAGAACGCTTTTTGGAAAGATAGAGCAGTATTCGCGTTACTGGATAATCGGATTCATCTGTGTTTCGACGGCGATTTTCTCAACGATGGGAAATCCGGTAGCACTTCTGATAGTGGCAGGTTCACTGAACGGCCTGATCCTCCCTGTTTCTCTTGGAGTCATGCTGCTTGCCGCTTTCAATAAGAAGATTGTCGGAGCTGATTATCATCATCCGAAAGTCCTTGCGGTATTGGGATGGATCATGGTGGTATTTACGGCGTGGATGGGCTTCAAATCATTGACCGGAATAGCCAAACTTTTCTCATAGGGATGTACAATTACATGGGAGAATCAGATTCTCCCATGTAATTGTCAGCAAGGAGTGATGTCAATGTCTTTGTACATTAAGGATCCAAAGTATCTTACGGCGGGGGAGTCCTGCGTTGTTGTGGAATTTGCCGATGAGATAGACCGTGGCGCCAATGACGCTGTGATGAACCTCAAAAAGCATCTTCTTACACAGAAGG
>JBFXIQ010000088.1:0-4983 GCA_050175815.1 Synergistaceae bacterium | reverse complement strand
GGCAGTTTCGTCAGAACGACAAGCAAGAGTATTGACAGAGTCAGGAAAACTTGCTGTTGAGGAAACACGAGATAAATGGGGAGCAGATTGGCTAGATCGTATTCCTCTCGATATGGTAGGAAATGAATATACTCCCGAAGCAAAATTATCTTTTTAGAGGCTCAATCACTTTTTATGTGGGATTCTGATTTTCCCTGTTTACATGGAGAGGTCGACGTGGTAGCCTGCCTGGCCGACTAGCCCAGCATTTATGCAGCCTAGTGGCAAGGCTGGCGGAACCACGCCGACAGAGGCTCCATGTCAACCTGGGAAAATCCCACAGGTTTTGTGATTGACCCTTTTTAGAGTATAATCATTTACTGTTAGTGATTGGAATATATGAAAGGGTAAAATAAAAAAATAAGGAGGTTTAGAAGATGAAACAAAGAGATGTAAACTTATATGTTGCTGAAGTTATGAATAATCATTTAGGAAGACTCAATGCAATCAAGTTCCAAGATATTGAAGCAATTATAGTACCAATGGGAGCTACAAAAAAGCAGATACGGGAGGCTATTCGTATTTTAAGAAGTCATAGGAAAGCAATTAGTTCAAGACCAAACGTTGGTTATTATTTGGATAAGACTGTTGTTGATCACTAATGTTGTCCCTCTGTTGCTCGGAACATTTGCCGAAACCTGCTCTCTAAATCTGCCGCAGAAAGGGAGAAAGGCAGGCCACGACTGCTTATGGGCTGTGGCCTGATAAAGTCTGCTTGATAGGTCATGAAAAATCAATGGAGCCGGACAAAACTTTCAGTGCTGCGGCTATGGTAGTCCCGTCGATAGGATTGCCAAGAGCGCGGGTCAGCCTTTCCCGATTGTAAAACTCATCCTGCAGGGTGCTGAGATGACAGCCTGCCTGAAAATCCGGGATACAGGCAAACAAGCCAGTAGTGCTCTTGCCAAGGAGCAGCCGGATTCCGGAGGGACCGGAGAGCCGGACCTCATAATGGCTTCCGAAAGGGATTATCTGATCGACAGCTCCTTCCCAGGAATGGATTTCTTCTTCCCAGGAGAAGGAGCAGGAAAAGGCCATCACGGCAGTTCTCCTTCAATGACCGTCCGGATCATGTGATCATCAATCAGCTTCTTGGCCCGCTGAGCAGCGAACATCAGGGCATGGGTAGCCACCTTGTTGACGGCTCTTGCCGAACCGGCAGAATAGCGATAAATTTCATCCACAGCCTTTTCGGTAAAGATCTCGGATGCCCCTTGGGCATACTCAAGATGAGCCGCCATGTATTCCTCGGTCTGGGACCGGTCAAACTGGGGAAGTTCGCATTTGATGTCAATGCGCTGCCGGATTGCGGCGTATCGCTGGAGTTTCAGCTTATCCCACAGTTCATTCTGACCCACCAGGATGAGGGCCATGGGATTGGACGAGTCCATTTTGTAGTTCATGAGAAAACGGATCTCTTCTAACGTTTCTTTGTCCAGAAGATGAGCTTCGTCGATGATGGTGACGACGGTTTTTCCCTGAACGCCCCGGATGACCTCCAGCTGCTGATGCAGCTGCCTCTTGGAGTCGCCGCGGTAAAACTTTGATTCGATCCCCAGCTGATCCAGGAGTCCTTTGTAGAACCACCGTGGGGTCAGTTTGGAGTCGGACAGATAAAGGACCTGATATTTGTCCGGCGGCAGCATGGATGCCAGTTTCCGGATCGCGGTAGATTTGCCGCAGCCCACATCGGCCGTGACCAGGGCAAACAGCCTTTTCTCTGCGGCGAATTCCAACCGGCTCAGGGTTTCATCCAGCATGGTGGAAAGATACAGGCTGCAGACATCGATGCTGTTCATAAAGGGCGTCCGTTTCATCTCGAAAAAGGTTTCATACATGATCGGCCACCTCCCGGTTCTTGCGGAACACGACGGCAACTTCCTTCTTGGTACGGCCGGATATGTTGGCCTTGTTCAGTCCGTCAAGAAGCCTGGAGCTTTCCGGTTTTATGGCAGTCATGGGTTCCGGCAGCCCGGCTCTTGTTCCGCAGTGCTCCCCGATGACCTGCTCCTTGGCCAGAAAGGGCTTGCCGCCAGGAGGGTGGATTTCTACTTCCCTTGTCCAGGAGGGATCGTAATGGACGGAAACCTTTCTTCCGATGAACTGCAGGCCTACTTCAAATTTCTTTCCCTCGAAGCTGATGCAGCCGGTCTTGTCGACTTTTCGCTCCTCGGTATGAAGGAACGCTTCTTTCAGGGTATTGGCATCCACGAACCGAAGGGGCCGCTTATCTGTTTTAAAGGCCGTTTCCGGGGTTATGCCGGAAAGCCCATGATGGGGCGTTTTGTGATAATGGTCCTGGATCCACAGTTTCAGCAGATCGTTGAGTTCTTCTAAGGTCCGCACCTCCATCAGGGCCACTTCCGACAGGAAGGAATCCAGTCGCCGGTTGAAGGCCTCGATTTTTCCTTTTCCTTCCGGATGATAGGGTCTGGCAAAAAGGAGTTTGATTCCAAGGATGCTGCAGGCCGACTTCAGCCAGCCGGAACGATATTGTTTTCCGTTGTCCACATAAATGGCGTCCGGCTTTCCAACCTGCATAATGGCTGTCCGCAAGGTGTCCTCGATGATAGCCACCTGCTGGTTCTCGTAGAATTTTGCCGATACGATGAAACGGGTCGCATCATCAATGAAGGCGGACAGGTAGACCTGTTTCTTGGCCCCGTTCTTCCCGATGGGAAGGTAGGGACCATATTTGATATCCCCCTGAAAGAGCATACAGCGCTGGGATTTTTGGAATCGCCTTGCGGCAGCTCCCTTCTTTGTGTAAAGCTTCATTTGGCCGGAGCCAAAGCCGCGGCCGTGAAGATGCCTCTGAAGCGTGCTCCTGCTGATGCTGCCTTTTGGGATGACATTTTCCAGTTCTAAGATCCGGATGATGTCGTTTACGGACCTGCCGGGACATTCCCGGCGCAGTTCCACCGCCGTATCCACAATCTCCTGAAAGTTATCGGGAAGCCCTTGGCCCTCCCTGGGTGCAGCCTGCCGGGGCTTTAGCCCGTCAAAACCCTCCGACAGGTACGCTTCATGGTACCTGCTGATGGTGCGGTAAGAAAGGCCGTGTTGCTCTGCCAGTTTCTTCTTGAGTTCGATGATGCTTCTTTGGTCCAGGCTTTCATCCAGAATCGGTGCGATCATCATCATTCTGGCAGCGGCCTTTCCCTGAGAATCCTTTGTATTCATTGGTATGTGCTCCTTTCACTTCTTTTAGAAAGAGCATACTACCTAAGGTTCAAAGGACAAAGGCAAACCGGGTGTGTGGATCAAATTCCTGATTGATCAGCGCCTTTTGGACAAAGCGTAACCAGCGAGGAAGCGTTTCTCTTATGTAGCGGAGTAAAGAATCCCGAGGCAAAAGCGGGTAAGGAAGACCCAGGCTTTCGGACCAAAGGGCCCGCAAGGCTCCTTCTATCTGATCCTTGCCTTGATGAAACGCTGCCCGCCATCGCCTCAGGGTGCTTTCGTCGGCTGCCGGGTTTTCCCGGGAGCTGTCGATCTCGGCCTGGATCGCATCCGTCTCGTAGTGCTTGCCCGGCTGCATACAGTCCGGGAGTTCCGTATGAAGCTTGCCGCAGGATATGCACCGGAGCCGGCGCAGCAGGTAGGTCTTCACCCGGATCTCTTCTGTAGTGCAAATGACCTTCCGGCGCTTGGTGTCTCGGACTTTGAGAGCCCCTTTGCATACGGGACAGGCGATGGATTCTTTACTCCTAATGAAAAATATTTAATTCACCGTTGTAGAATGTTTCATAATGTGATACTATTATCATTGATTTTGGGCACCACATTACGAAACATCAATCTTGCCGGAGAGAGTTCGTATTGTGGTGTTTTTTATTTCACCTCAATACCAGTTAGTAGGATTGGATTTATCCTCACTGGTATTTTAACGGACTATCTACGGCAAAACAAGAGATCAAAAGTACTTGCTCCCGGACAATGTCAAGGAGCTGCTTGGAGACAGGTCGGCTTAGCAGAAACAGTAAATTACCTCGGGTTAATCAGAGAATATGCCCTACAACTTGTTTTGAAAGATAGCAATTTTATCATGAGTACACATACGTATAATTATCTGTTAGTCATCATGCAAAAAATAAATATTTAAAAGTTCTTTCCTTGAGTATTCCGGATGTAATTTGCTACTGAGATCGGGGGATGGTTCCAACCATTCTGGCTATGTTTCCATTTGCCCTTGGCTTAAATTTTATTTGATTGCCTTGAATAATTAAGGATGTTTCGCATCGCTTTATGGCTTCGCCCTTGACAATTCAAGGTTTACCCAATTAGGGCTCCGCTATAAAGGAAAGGGAGGATTTTGACACTTTGTAGCGGAACATATGGAATCAATTGCCAGAAACGTTGGTACTACAGTGCCGGACAGTCTGATTTCTGGAACTGGAATATACATTCCTGCATCTTAATTTTTTTAAGCATAAATACTACAACTCCAAATGCTCTTGGATACTTCCTAAACTCCCGCCACCTACAGTTTAACACGGAGCGGTTAATTTGTCTGAATGGCTTCCTCTTGCTGCACTACCACAAAATTGATAATAAGTAAATAATGGAAATTAAAACATATATTTACACACGAAACCTGGCGTGGTACTATTAAAGAGATCTATGGCTGCTTGTCTGAGGAATCCATCGAAAATGTCAAATTTTCCATTATTGAAATGGAAAATGATTTTTATGCACAGTTCAAGTGAACAGTGCAAGAGGCGAGATGATTCCAACGAAAGGTTTATACGGTTAGATAAGTGCCTAAAACAGTATTAGAAAATCTAAGAACCCCGTATGCAAGGTATTCGGTATTTTCCCGGGGTGCAAATTGCCTTTAGAATCTTCATTAGAAGATCATTTGTGTTTTTCTTAAACGGGAAATGCCCAAAAGTATTAGTATGGTGGAAGGTATTCAAGAAAAACTGATGGAGAAGCTCAGAT
>JBFXIQ010000087.1:0-5025 GCA_050175815.1 Synergistaceae bacterium | reverse complement strand
TGTCTGCACCGCTTTTCGCTGGAGGGGATAAAATAGGAGTCCTTCAGATAGAGTCCCGTGTTGCCGATGCATTTTCAGAGGAGGATGTCCAAAAGCTTGAATTGATCGCTTTTGTGCTCTCTCATCCTTTATATGTAAAATTGTCCGACGAGTTCGGGGAAAAGGAGGAGACAAAGACCGGCGAATGATACTTATAGACATGCATGTACACAGCAACTACTCTGACGGAACGCTCAGCGTAGAGTCAATAGCCAAAGCTGCAAAAAAACGTCATCTGGCCTTTGTCAGCCTTACGGACCACGACACGACAGAGGGCTTGCCCCCCTTCATGTCAGCTTGCAGGGAATATGGTGTGGAAGGCCTTACGGGCATTGAACTTTCCGCTGATTCAGATTATACGCTCCACATTCTGGGATTCCGGATAGACATCTCAAACGGGCTGCTCCAGAAGAGGCTTGATGAAATCAGATATCACAGGAACACAAGAAATCACAGGATATGCAATAAATTACAGGGACTTGGATTTGATGTACAAATTGAGGATGTATCAGCCCTTTCCAAAGGACAGGTAATAGCAAGGCCCCACATAGCAAGGCTGATGATGCAGAGGGGATATGTTTCTAGCATTGGTGAAGCCTTTACTAAATATTTAGGCTATGGAGGCAGCGCACATGTTCCAAGGATAAGGCTCTCTGCCGAGGAATGCATTTCACTCATAACAGGTGCGGGGGGGCTTGCTGTACTTGCACATCCGGCGCAGACTTATCTGGAAGATGAAAAGATGGACCAACTTCTGCGTCATCTTAAGGACAATGGCCTTTGGGGTATTGAGGCGCTATATTCCGGACACAGCCCGGAGCAGGCTTACTATTATCTAAAACTGGCAGATAAATTTGATCTTTATCCAACGGCAGGTTCAGATTTCCATGGTACCGACAGCCACGGCGTTGATCTTGGGGTCGCAGTCAGCGAAGATTTTCTTCCATGGGCAAGGCTTGGGGTTAAAATATAGTACCTGACAGAGATTTAAAAAAGGCGAGACGTTAGCAAGCGAATAGAAAATTAAAAAATATTACAAAATCGAAAAACGGAGGTATTTCATTATGAAAATTATGGATTTTCGCAGTGACACAGTAACGAAGCCCTCGGAAGAAATGCGCAGGATCATGGCAAGTGCAGAGGTAGGGGACGACATTTACGGAGATGACCCGTCATCAAACGCGTTGTCTCAATATGCGGCTGAGCTGACAGGCAAAGAGGCGGCGATCTATACATGTTCCGGAACGATGGGAAACCTCCTTGCTTTTCTCTCCGCCGGACGCCACGGTGAAAGTCTGCTTGCCGGAAAGCGCTCCCATATATGGAATGCCGAAGTCGGTGGTTTTTCAGCGGTTGCAGGACTTTGCCCATATCCCCTGAATGACGATGAAGGAATTCCAAAAGTTGAAGACATTGCCCCGGCCAACAGGGCGGATAACAACATCCACCACCCGGACACAACTATCCTATGCCTGGAAAATACCCATAACTACACCGGCGGCATTGCTGTCGCCCCGAAACGATTTGCAGAAGTCGCAAGAGAAGGGCACAGGCTCGGGTTTCATGTACATCTTGACGGAGCAAGAATATTCAATGCTTCCGTATATCACGGAGTTGACGTTAAAGTTTTCACCGAAGAAGTCGATTCGGTCCAGTTCTGTCTCTCAAAAGGGCTTGGGGCACCGATGGGATCGATGCTCTGCGGATCACACGAATTTATAGAAAAGGCAAAGAAAGCCAGAAAACGCATCGGCGGTGCTCAGCGTCAGGTGGGTATAGCGGCAGCGGCAGGACTTTTTGCGCTAAAAAACAACATCGGCAGGCTTTCTGAAGATCATGACAACGCAAAGCTTCTGTGCGAGCTCCTGATAAAGGGAGGGGTACATGTAGAGGAAGTGCCCAACATGACTAACATGATATTTTTCCCGATGCTCGAAGGCTATCCTTCTGATGAAAGTTTTGTAAGCGGATGCAAAGAACGCGGACTTTTATTGAACGCACTCTCTCCAAGAAGGATACGCCTTGTTACACACCTTGATGTCAACAGAGAAGATGTCGAAAGGGCGGCAGGCATAATACTTGAGGTGATCTCTCAGTGACCGAATTCCTTTCCCGCAAAGAAGTCGAATCCATATCGATGTGGATGCTGGATGAGGCTTTGCGCGGAGGGGCATCCGGAGTTGATGTGCTCTACTCAGAGGGTGCAGGTTCAGGCCTATCACTCAAGGACGGAGAGATCGAAGAATGTGTAACAGGCTTTACGGCAGGCATTGGCGTCAGGACGATCATGTCTGACGGCAGGCAGGGCATATCTTATGGAAACAGGCTTGACAAGCTTTCCCTCCGCGAATTGGTCGAATGGAGCCTTTTCAACTGCAGGAATTCTGAGCCGGAAGAAGGCATTATGCTTTATGAGGGTAAGCTGGTTTCCGATCCTTCGATCGATCTCGAAGATCCAAACATAACCGCGATCACTCCTCAGAAAAGGATGGAATTGTGCCGGGTCATGACAGAGAGTGCAATGGCTGCCGACAGCAGCATCCTCTCTGTCAGGAGCGCATCATGGCATGACGGATGGGGATCGTCATTTTACTGTACAAGCACCGGACTTGAAGGCTGGGAACGAGGAAGCAGCGCCAGCTGCGGAGTGACAGTCATTGCAGGTGACGGAAGAAACACTGAGATGGGCGGTCATGGTGAAGAGTCAAGAAGACTTGATGAAATTGACATAAGGAAGATCGCACTCAAAGCTGTTCAGAAGACAGTATCCGCTCTGGGGGGTACACCCATGAAGACCGGCCCCTACATGATCGTGATCGAACCCGAAACCGCAGCATCGCTGGTAGATGTCATAGGCGACCTCTTTTGCGCTCCGGAGATAAATAAGGGAAGATCTCTGATGGCGGAACGCCTGAATTTAAAGGTTGCATCCTCCTGCGTTAACCTTGTCGATGACGGAAGGATCCCCTGGAAAGCAGGCACAGGTTCATGGGATGCTGAAGGAGTTCCGACAGGCAGGACATCGCTCATAAAAGATGGCATTGCCTGCTCTTACCTGTATAATCTTCAATATGCATGGAAGGACGGTGTTGCCTCTACAGGAAACGCATGCAGGGGAATGTCTTCCCTTCCGGATGTCGGTACGTCAAACCTTTTGCTTCAAGCCGGAAGTGAAACGCCGGGATCACTCATCACAGGTGTAAGTTCAGGCCTTTACCTGACAGAATTGATGGGACTTCATACAATAGACCCTGTCAGCGGTGATTTCTCGGTAGGAGCAAAGGGACAGCTTATAGAGAACGGAACGATAACGAGGCCTGTGAGCGGTGTCACGATAGCATCAAACCTCATGGACTTCTTAAATAATATTGTTGCAGTCGGATCCGACCTTACCTTCTTCGGATCAACTGCGGCTCCGACATTGGTGGTGGAAAACATTGTTGTTGCAGGTGAATAGAAAAATATCAGGCATAGTATGCTTTGCTTTGCTTATTTGGGTAATTATGGCTGTATCTGCGTCTGCAGAGACCCTTTCCTTATGGTACGGTGACATAAAAAAAGGAGACATATCTGCCAGAACAAACTCTCTTAAAGGAAAAGACGTTGCCATTGAAGAGGTAATTTCTGCATTGGGACTCGCAAGGACAGGGAACCTTCAGGGTATTGTGGTAGTCATAGACGGCAAAAAAATGGAGTTCTGGAATAATTCAAGCGTAGTAAGAGTTAACGGTGCAATAATAAGCCTTCCCGATCCGATAAGTATTGAAAACGGACACTGGTGGGCAGACTCCAAAGCCATGATAACTGTACTGGACCAGTTTTATACCAATATTGGCAAAAAACCCGGAATGAAATGGACTGAATCGGGACAGGAACCTCCTCAGGCAGAACAGGCAAAGAAAGAAGATCCTGAAAAAGAAATCTCTCCCGAACAGAAAAAAATTGAAAAAGTGGCAGCAGTTGAACAGGAAACACCTATGTCCGAAGAAGCGAAAAAAGAAAGTGTTGCCCCTGTTCCACTCAAGGCAAACTTCGGAGGCAAAAGGCCGATAGTGGTTCTTGATGCCGGTCATGGCGGACATGACCCTGGTGCTGTAGCTAACGGGATAAGGGAAAAGGACATAAATCTCAAGGCGGCTCTGCAGCTTGGGGAGATGCTGAAGACTTACGGCATAGATGTCCGTTACACAAGAAAGACTGACGTATATCTGAAGCTTGGCGAGAGAACTGCTTTTGCAAACGACAATAAAGCCAATGTTTTTGTCAGCATCCACTGCAATGCGATGCCTAAAGGAAAGGCTGCCGCAGGTCTTGAGTTTTACATAATGGCTCCTCCGTCAGACAAAGACGCAATGCAGCTGGCTATATATGAAAACAAGGAAATAAGCGGAGGAGCGGAGACACCGCAGGACGTCCAGCGCGCAGACCAGAAAACGAGGCTGCTTCTCAAAATACTTGGAGATATGCAGCAGAATGACAAAATAAATGAAAGCACAAGCCTTACAGAGGTGCTCCACAGCTCTGCAAATTCATCGGGGCTTCCGATGCGTAAGGTGAGACAGGCTCCTTTCTACGTGCTGAGAGGCGCCGGGATGCCATCGGTGTTGATCGAAATGGGTTACCTCACAGACAGAGCCGAGGCGAAAAAACTAAACACCGCATCCTACAGAGAGGTCCTGTGCAGAAGCTTTGCTAAGGGGATCGTAACTTATATCAACGAACATCCGGTGACGGTAGAGTGATCGTATTACAGGAGGAATAATGCATGAGGGATCCTGAAGAAAGAACCCGCCATTTTATAATAAGAAAGAAAAAAGAAGATGAAATTTATGACGAACCCACTGTAAGGCGCGTTTCTGCCCGACAAAGTGACGACGTTTCCCATGAGAGGAAAAGAGTCGTGGAAGAGGAAAAAGAGAATCTGCGCGAAGGCTTTTTTGCAAGGTATTCGGGAAAAGGCAGGACAAAAGACAGAGACAATGATCG
>JBFXIQ010000086.1:0-5252 GCA_050175815.1 Synergistaceae bacterium | reverse complement strand
CTGCCTCCGGCACATTTGAATGTATCCTCTTCTTCTCTGTATTGCCAGTTCTGCGTTTTCAGCGGATCGTTCTTCCACTTCCGGCTTGCCTCTTTGTGAAAGGTGTTGTACTTGACATAGCAGCCAGTACCTTTGGTCTCAAGGTATTCATAGTTCTCTTCACTCCCGTAGCCCGCGTCCGCTACTATATTGGACGGAAACCTGTCTCCGAGCATCTTTTCGAGTCTCTCCATATGCTGCTTCATGCAGCTCGTGTCACCTGCATGTTGGTGTATGCTGTAACCTACTATATACTGGTTCTCCGTACCTATCTGCACGTTGTAGCCCGGTTTCAGCTGGCCGTTGCCCATATGGTCCTCTTTCATCCGCATGAATGTAGCGTCAGTGTCGGTCTTTGAATAGCTGTTCCGTTCTGAGAGAACTTTTTCCTGATGTTCGTATTTTTTCATCCTTGGCAGGCAGTCTCTTTCAAGCGTTTTCTTCAGCTTGTTCAGCTTTTCCCGATCTTGCGGTACAACTCTGTCCTTGTCGTCTGACAGTCTTGTGTTTATCCGTCTGACTGTTTCCTCTATCGCTGCAGAATCTATTTCTCTGCCTTCGCCCAGCTCCTCAAGATCTTCTTCTCCATAAGATTCGTCCTCGGCTTTATTTGCCAGATCCGCCATCTCTAATATCTCCCTGCATTTCTCCTGCAATTTCTTCTTATAGTTCTTCGTGGCTTTGCCCCATACCCAACTGTATTTGCTGGCATTAGCTTCGATCTTAGTCCCGTCCATGAAATAATTTTCGAGCTTTATATGCCCTGATCGTATAAGCAGTTCCACCACTTCTGAAAAAATATGCAGAAGGGATTCTTTCATCCTTTCACTACGAAAGGTATTAATTGTCTTGAAGTCAGGGGCCTGACCCCTGCATAGCCACATATACATGATATTTTCCCTGGCTGCCTTTTCTATCCTGCGGCTTGAATATATCTTATCTGAGTATGCGTATACGATGAGTTTTGTCATCATGGCAGGGTGGAAGCTTGCTCTTCCTCCTCCGGGGTACTGTGCGATGAGCGGATGAAGGTCCATCTCGTCTATCGCCCTGCTGATGATCCGGACCATATGGTTCTCGGGGATAAGCGTTTCTATATCCAGAGGCAGCATACCCTGTTTCTGGTTATATTCTTTAAAGACAACTTTGTTGTGTACACGTTCTCCGGCTTTTCGAGACAAATCCAGCACCAGCCTTGCTTTTTAATCTCACTTTCCCTGTGTGATAGTTTAGCATAACTAGCTAAAAACACAAAAAAGAAGCTGCGTGAAATCATAAGATTCCACACAGCCTCCTTTTCTAAGCAAGCTGTTAAAAACAGCCGAACCTGCATATTTGTGCTGCAGAAGAAAGGGAGGTGATGAGCAGTATGTTGCAGGATTAATGGTTAAACTTCTGATTTTAAAAGAAACCGGGCGGTCTCCCTAAGGTTTTCGTGTTTTATTTCCGTAGCATTGAATCTCAGCAGTGAGAAGGTTATCTGGATACAGGCGCCGGTACCGAAGGCCGCGATCAGTGTACCGAATCCTACGGGGCCCCCCATCAGCCACCCCAGCAACACTGCGAGTGACTCGATGGACGCTCTGCAAATGCCCACAGAGAGCCCTGACCTTCTTTCTAACGCGACCATAAGTCCGTCGCGGGGGCCTGATCCAAACCCGGATCTCATGTAAAAAAAGGTGGCTAATGAGATAACGAAAAGGCCAAGGATCATCATCGCTGTTCCGGAGATGGGGCCATACATCCCGGGTATCAGTTTTGATTCCAGTATAAGGTCAAGGATGACTCCTATGACGACCATGTTGAGCAGCGTTCCCAATCCAAGGCTTTCTCGAAGTAAGTATAATGCCACGCATATGACAAGACCCAGCACGATGCTGGCGTTGCCTATAGAGATCCCAGCAATATTGGAAATACCCTTGTGGAAGACATCCCAGGGAGCATAGCCAAGGTTTGCCTGAATTGTAAATGCTATTCCAAGTGCGTACAGAAAAAGGCCAAAGATGAGTTCGGCCAGACGTCTCGAGAATTTATTCAGATCATTACTGCTGTTTGGCAATTGATCGCCTCCTGTCGCTGAGTGTGCAACAGCAGCAGAATATCATAAGATACCGGAAAACGTAATCAGTCTTTGCCGATAAAGTCCCCATTTGCAAAATTATCCTCTTTACGCTCTCCGTTGGCCTTTAACAAAACTCCCTGACCATGCATTTTGTTGTCTGAAAACTGACCTTCATACCTGTCTCCATTTGCAAAAACCAATCTGCCCGCTCCATGGCATTTCCCGTTGACGAACTCTCCCTCGTAACGGTCGCCGTTTGCATAGGTCAGTATCCCCTTGCCATTCATCTCGTTATTTGAAAAATTCCCCTCGTAGCGGTCCCCATTTGTCTAGGTGAATTTTCCTTTCCCTTCTGCTTTGCCGTTCACCACTAACCCCTCATAAATATTGCCGTTGGAGTAAGTGCGTTTAGTCGGATATGTCCGGCTGCTCAGCGAATGATTTTTTCTGTATCAACAGGCGGAGTCTCTGTTTTGAACAAAACAACATTAACCCAACACAATAAATTTCTCAGCCAAATTCAAGCAGCATGTCTTAGTACAAAAAAACAAAATATCCCGAATTACTTAAAGTTATCCAGGTCTGGGATTTTTGACGATTACCTCTCAACAGTTAGATAGAATTGAGTTAATTTCACAAATTGAGATAGTAGTATGTAACGCAGAAATACTGCCAGAGAGGATATTTTTATCCTCAGGAAAAAGAATTTTTATATTCAGATAAAAACGGGCGCTTTTCTTGAAGTATGAAAATTCATCTATATAATCGAAATTAAAGCAATCTCAAAAAATGTGTTACAAAAAAAATAGAGGGGGAGTTTTTTAATGATTTTTCAGCAGATAGCAGAGGCAGTAAGAAATGGAAAGGTAAAAGATACAAAAGAGCTTACACAGAAAGCGATAGACGAGGGCTGCAACCCCATCGAAATAATTGACGAAGGTCTTGTCAAAGGAATGGGAGTTGTCGGCGAGCTTTTTGGCTCAGGCCAGATGTTTGTCCCTGAAGTAATGATGGCTTCAAAAGCAATGAACTCCGGAATGGAACTTATCAAGCCCTTTATCGGCGCAGATGAAATCAAAAGTAAGGCGACCTGCGTTTTTGCAACAGTAAAGGGAGATCTTCACGACATAGGCAAGAAACTTGTTGTCCTTATGCTTGAAGGTGCCGGATTTAGAGTTATAGATCTTGGCGTTGATGTTAAGGTAGATACCATCGTTGAAGCAGTTAAGAAAGAAAACGCTGATATCGTAGGTTTGAGCGCGATGCTTACAACAACGATGAACTGCATGAAAGAAGTTGCCGATACCCTTAAGGAAGCCGGACTTGGTAATGTGAAGATCATGATCGGCGGAGCTCCCGTAAACGACAGTTATGCTGAGAAGATTGGATGCAGATATTCAAAAGATGCTTCTGAGGCTGTCATTCTTGCCAACAAACTGGCAGAAGAACTCTAATTTATAATTAATTAAACGGAGGAATTGATTATGATTAAGGATCATTATTCAAGAAGTAGTTTCCTACAGTCAACACCAATGCTCAGAGTCCTTACGGATTCTCAGATTGAGGAGATACACTCTGCAGCGCTTGATATTCTCTCCCATATAGGAATGAAGCTTGAAAACGAGAAGGCAAGGGAGATACTCCACAGCAACGGTGCTTACATTGACGGCAAAGTTGTCCATCTTCCTGTCAAGATGGTAGAAAAAGCCCTAAGGACAGTTCCCAGCAGCTTCATTCTTTATACCCGGGACGGCGAGCCCTATATCCATGTAGAGGGACATAATGCCAACTTTGGTTGTAATCCTGACAATCCTTTCTACAGAGACCCTTACACCGGCGAAATGAGAAAGCCTACCAGCCAGGATGCGGCCAACATGGGCAAGCTGATCGACTACCTCCCTCACATTGACTTCATCAACACCTGCAACTTCGCATTCGATGTCCCGGAAGACATCGCAGACCGTGTGAATATTCGCCAGTATATGTTCAATCTTCGCAAGCCCATCTGCTTCAGTTGCAAGGACAGCAATGCGCTGAAGGATATCATCGACATGGGAGCTATAGCTGCAGGCGGCCATGACAAGCTGAGAGCCCATCCCTACATGTTCCATATTGAGGAGCCTGTCAGTCCGCTTACTCATGACGAAGTGGCCATCGACTGTGTAATGACATGTGCGGACTACGAAGTCCCGCTTGTCTATTTCCCGATGACTATGGCCGGAACCACTGCCCCCGCAACTCTGGCAGGACTCCTTGCCCAGTCACACGCGGAGATACTTTTCGGACTTGTCATCCATCAGCTTGCGAACCCGGGAGCACCTTTCGTTTACGGAGCCATCCCGAGCATAATGGATATGCAGACGACCAAGTTCTGCTACGGTGCTCCGGAGATGTGGCTTTGCGCAACAGCTATTGCTGAAATTGCCCACTACTTCAAACTTCCCATCTGGGGTACAGCAGGCCCAACAGACTCAAAAGAAGTTGACCAGCAGTGCGCGGCAGAACTTTCATTCGGTATACTCATGGCTGGTCTTGCCGGAGCAAACTTGGTACACGACATCGGTCTGATGGACTCCGCAAACTCATACTGTCCCGAAATCTATGTCCTAAGCGATGAACTTGTTTCGATGGCAAAGGTAATAACAAAGGGCATCGACATCAATGAAGAGACCCTTGCGCTTCCGGAGATCGAACAGTCCCTTACATCGGGCAGCTTCCTTTGCGAAGATCACACCTTCAGACACTTCCGCAGCATCTGGCGTCCGCAGTACTTTGACAGAACAACGAAACCCGAAAAAGACGGAGACATATTTGAGAAGCTCAATGCGAAGGTCAAAGATGTATTCGAAAATTACCAGCCGGTAGAATTTGACCTGGAGAAGAAGAATGCAATACTTGAGCTTGAAAAAAAATGGATGCACAACTAGAAATATCAAAATAAGACAAAAAGTTTCACCGTTGAGGCTGGGTCGTTTCGATCCAACCTCTATTAAAAAAATATAAAGACAAGAGGTGAGGGTCGAATAACTTTCGACAAAAAGATGGGCAAACAAGTCATTTTTGATGTAATGCAGCATAAAGCAATGAAAGAAATACCGTGGGTCCCATTTTCAGGAGTTCACGCAGGACTCTTGAAAGGATATACCGCAAA
>JBFXIQ010000085.1:0-5489 GCA_050175815.1 Synergistaceae bacterium | reverse complement strand
CGGGTAAGTTCAGTACCGTCAAGCATTGCGTTGACCACTCCTGTTTCAGGGTCTGTCAGCAGTGTTGTTGCTGTTACGGCGGGCATGCCTTTCTTCGCGTTATCCGGGTATGTTGATACGATTTTTATGCCGGCAACTGGGAAATCCTTGATAAGAGCAGGCATGTAAGATGTGATCCCATTTTTTTTAACTTCGAAATTTATACGTACCGGGACTTCCGTCCCTCCGTTGCTTTGAATAACAAAAGCCTCTTCATTTGAATTTATCGCATCCTCCATTGTGAATACTTTTCTTATATCTTCAGCGTTTAAAACCAACATATTGAAACACCTCATTAATTTTTAATTTTTCATAAAAAATAAAAAAACTCCCTCTCCTGATAGTTGAAACAGGTTTGGGAATTTTATATTAACATTCGTTATCTGCATTTTATATAACTTACAATGCCTACAGGCTAATTATCGAATCAGGTTAACCAAAACCAAAGAGACCCACGGAACATATGTCACCAACATCAGTACAAACATCATTGTTCCTAAGAACGGAAGAGCAGCTCTTGAGACCTTTTCAAAAGGCACTCTAGATATGTTGGTAGCTGAGAAAAGGCAGACGCCAACAGGTGGGGTCGCAAGTCCTATAGTAAGGTTGATACAGACTATCATTCCGGCCACTATAGGATCTATACCCATCTTAGCAAGAGCAGGAGCCAATATTGGTCCTACAAGCATAATAGCAGGAGCGCTGTCCATGAACATGCCTACGATCAGAAGAGCAAAATTTATCATCAAGAGCTTTAGCCATAGGGAGACATTCATCGCTAGAAGTGCTTCGGTGAGTCTTAAAGCAACCCTTTCGTTTGTAAGGACCCATCCGAAGGCATAACAGGTACCTACCAGCAGCATAACTGATCCGCTGTCTATAGCACTTTCCAAAAGTATCTTCGGCAACTGTCTCCATGCTATCGTCTTATATATAAACATAGAAAGGACAAAAGCATATAGTGCTGCCATTGCAGCAGCTTCAGTAGGTGTGAAGATCCCTGAGGTTATCCCACCGAGAATGAAGACGGGCAGTATCAAACAGAGTATCGAGTCTTTTATTGCTTTAAGCCTCCCTTTCCATGAGGTCCTTGGAAGACGAGGGTAATTATCGCGCTTTGCGTATACATAAACAACTGACATCAAAGCCAAAGCCATCAATATCCCGGGCAAAATACCAGCCACGAAAAGATCCCCAATAGGAACACGGCTAACAGCCCCGTAAAGGACAAATGCAAGGCTTGGGGGGATAACAGGTGCCATCGTCGATGCAACAGCAGTCAGTCCTGCACTGAAGTCTGCCGGGTAACCTTCCTTTTTTAGCGAGGGAATCATTACAGATCCAACAGCTGAAGTTGCCGCTACAGCCGAACCGGAAACTGCGCCGAAAAAGGCACAGACCATTACATCAACCATCGCCAATCCGCCTCTTATATGACCTACGAAAGCCTGCGCAAGCTTGATAAGCCTCTCTGTAATGCCACCGTTGTTCATAAGGTTGCCTGCAAGAACAAAAAAGGGCAGGCACATTAAAAGAAACGAGTCCATCCCGCGTACAATTCGAGACGGTACCAACAGCCAAGAAACATCGCCGCCCATAACAAGAATATACGCTATGGTAGAGAGGATCAAAACAAAAGATATTGGAACGCTTAAAAACAGCAGAGGAAAAAATGTGGCAAATAAGATCCAGCTCATTTCGCAGCCCCCCTAAAAAAATCACGAATTTCATTTTCCGTGAATTTACCGTGGGAAATAAGCTCCAACAACTGAACAGTACTGTAGAAAAGCATCAGAGCGCCACTTACGGGTACAGACAAATATAGGGCTGCTGCTGAAACTGGAAACGAAGTCGCAGTTTGTCCGGCACTATATACATCAATGGTTTGCTGAGCTCCGTAAACGGTAAGGATATATACTGCCAATATCATAAACACCTGGGCCATCAACTTAACTATAAATTGAGCTTTCCCCTTTATGTTGTTTACAAGTATGTCTACTCCGATATTCAAATGGGAATGGACAGCGCAGGCAGAGGCGAGCATAGTGCTCCAGATGAAGAGATATCTGCCCATTTCTTCTGCCCATTGAAAAGAATGTGAGAAAAAAAACCTTGATATGACCTGCATACACACAATAACCGACATAGCCGCAAATGTCACAATAGCAATAACAGAAGCAAATCTATCAAGTTTGTCTTCAATGAAATGTAGTCTCTTTAGGATAAGTTCCATGTTGAAACACAGCCTTTCGGTCAAAAATCCTTTAATCTGTATAGTCACGGACGGCCCTAACTATTCAGGACCGCCCATAACAAGAAACAAGCTTTGTTTGTAACTATTTTGTCTTGTTGATCTGATCTACTATCGGTTTCCAGTGAGGATATTTCTTAAAATAGTTTGCATATACAGGCTGAACAGCTTTTACCCATTCATCACGGTCTTTTGGATTTGTAACAGTAATTTTCTTTTCTTTTTCAAGTTTCTTGGTCAGCTCCATCTCAGTATTCCAGAACCATTCTCTCTGATACTTACCAGCTGCCACTGCTGCATCCTTGACGATCTTGCGTTCCTCTTCGTTTAGTCCATTCCAGAGTTTTTCGCTTGCAAGCACTACTCCTGAAGAATAGAAATGCTGGATCATGCAGACATAAGGCTGGATAGCGAGGTATCCGGCACTGTTGGCAACATAGACACCGTTATCCTGCCCGTTCACAAGACCTGTCTGGATACTGCTGTAGATTTCACCTGAAGGGATGGGAGTAGGAACTGCTCCTAGTGCCTTGTACATATCTGCGTTCATATCGTTCATCATTATGCGCAGTTTGAGCCCCTTCATATCTGCAATGGTTTTGATCGGACGCTTGTTGTTTGTAATTTCACGCCATCCATCTTCAGCAAATGCAAGCGCTTTGATATGCGAAGACTCGAACTGTTTTAGCAATTTTTCGCCTATTGGTCCCATGAGAACTTTATTTACATGGTTTGTATCACGGAAAAGAAATGGCATATCAAGGAGCATAACGTCTTTGACAAAGGCAGAAAGGCTTCCCGTTGATGTCCAAGCCATGTCCAGATTGCCGGAACGGACCATCTCAGCAGCTTCTACTTCATCTGTCGTCATGTCGCCAGCGTAAATTTCAACTTTAATTTTTCCTTTACTGGCTTTATCAACAAGATCCTTAAACTTTTGGGCACCTATATCGAAGTTGCTGTCTGGCGGAAGAACGTGCGCAAGTTTTATGGTACGGGCCGTTACTGCCGCATCTGATACTGCCGGTGCGACCAAGCAGGAAAAACTTGCTATTACGATGGCAGATATGATTATAAGTGACGAATGGATACCTTTAACTTTCATTTTAACGATCCCCTTTGCTTTTCAGTGTATGTTTCTAAAACTTTTTACTTTCTCAGTACAAAATATAAAATTTTATTGCCGTAGTATCCCCCTCTCTTAACTGAATTTATTATTTAAATCAGAAAACCCTCACTCAATGGATCTTCAGGATCAAGTACGAGTTGGTTAAAGCCTGTGATCCATGCTGGCCCTGCAATTCTGGGAATTATGCCCTTGATGCCACCAATTTCTGTCAATCCGTCTATTGATCCGTAAAATGTAGTATCTAATATGCTGCTATTTACTAATGTCTCTTCAGGAGCCATCTGGCCACGTCCATAAAGAAGTGCCATTCTGGCTGACGTTCCTGTTCCACACGGAGAACGGTCAATTGCAGAATCTGCAAATACACACGTCTCTTTGGATTTCCAGCCGGTACTTATCTTTTCTGAAGGTCCGGTAACTATGACTCCGTATATGCCATTTATTCCTGGATTTTCTGGATGCACCACATTTAATTCCCTGTTACCCCAATCCTTCAGCCACATCGAATGCTTTGCTATCAAAGAACCATGTTCGGGTATTACTTCGAGTCCCAAATCTTCTGCTTCGACAAAAATGTAGAATCCTCCACCAAAAGAGACTGCAACTTTAACTTTACCTATAGTTGGGATATCGACCTCAATGTTGTCTTTGTAAAGAAAGGAAGGGACATTTTGAAAAGAAACCTCTTTAACTCTTCCATTTTCTACAATCGCTCTTGCTGTTACACGTCCGGCAGGAGCATCTATATTGACTGTGTTTTCTCCTTCTGTGACAGGAATTACGCCCGTCTCAACAAGTACTTTTACTACACCAATGGTTCCATGGCCACACATCGTAGCCTGTCCCGTAGTGTGAGTATATAAAACTCCGACGTGTCCATCGTCAGTCACAGGAGAAGTGAGGATCGCGCCAAACATGTCCTTGTGGCCTCTTGGTTCGCGCATCAGGAAATTCCTTACTCCGTTCAAGTTTTCATCAAACCATTTCATTTTATCGAGCATTGTTGTGCCTGGAATTTTAGGAAGACCTGAAACCACAACTCTTACCGGTTCACCAGCCGTATGAGCATCAACTGCATTGATGGATCTGATAAATTGCATCATAAAAAAAACACCTCGTCGTGGTATACTTCTGATGTCCGATTAGCAGATATCAGATAAGTAGATTTTATATTCTATAGATATTTTGTCAAGCAATTAAAATTAAGCAATTAAGGGAAAAGTTATTTAAAATGATTATTGGTTAAATAACATTAATGTCAGTTCTCCAATTTTTTAATAAAAATAAAGTTTTTATAATTTGTTTATAGTAGAATATATACAGATGAAACTTTATAATTCTTGCCGTGCCCTTCAATTTACATTGTAAAATTAACGATCAGGAGATGTCTTGGAAATGAACTTAAAAAGAGAAAATACTCTGTCTCAGTTAGTCCTTGAAAACATTCAAAACTCTATTCGGGATGGAGAGTTCAAGCCAGGGGAATGCTTGCCTTCTGAGCGAGAGTTGGCTGAAAGATATGGCGTGGGTAAATCAAGCATACGGGAAGCGATCAAAATGCTGCAGGTGTTAGGTGTAGCTGAGTCTTCGCAGGGAAAAGGCACTTATTTGAGGGAAACTCTGGGCACTCAGATTTTAAGACCGCTCTTGTTGGATATGATGCTTCAACGTTCAAACGCAGAGGAATTATATGAATTCAGGGTGATTTTTGACATTGCTGCTTTAAAACTTGCTATAACTAAAGCAACTGAAGATGAGAAACATATCATTCGTCAAAAATTCCATGAATATAAAACTCTCTCTGAAGCCCATATACCGGCGGCAGACCAGGCAGATCAGGAATTTCACAAGATAATACTTAATGCGACTAGAAACCAATTTATTATCAAGATGGGAACACTTGTTATGGAATTATGCCGGCCATATTCTAAAAAGGGCAATGATGTCCTGGACAAAACGGTAATGGATAATCACGAAAAAATGATGGAGATATTTTGCTCGGGTGATACAACCGATATTGAAGATGTGGTAAGAAATTCCCTGATCGTATTCCGTCATATATTGGACAAT
>JBFXIQ010000084.1:0-5512 GCA_050175815.1 Synergistaceae bacterium | reverse complement strand
ATGTCCCGGTC
This sequence comes from Synergistaceae bacterium, assembly GCA_050175815.1. Classification (GTDB taxonomy): domain Bacteria; phylum Synergistota; class Synergistia; order Synergistales; family Synergistaceae; genus Caenicola. The sequence goes on along the minus strand of JBFXIQ010000084.1, from coordinate 5,501 downwards.
AACCACGAAGACAGACCCGGAGAGTACGATACGATACCTCTAGGAATAATCGTCACACCTGACTTTTTTGTGACGATCTGCCAGGAGCACAACGATATCCTCCAAAGCTTCACAGAGAGCAGATACAGGTATTTCAGTACCTATAAAAGAACCAGGTTCCTGTTCCAGCTTTTGTATCATTCCGCACTGCTGTTCCTGAAAGACCTGAGACAGATGGCTAGGAAATCGGACAGGATAGAGCAGGATCTGCGCCTGTCAATGAAGAACGAAGAGCTTTTTCAGCTCCTGGACCTTCAGAAGGGGCTTACGTACTACTCAATGTCACTGCGTTCCAACAGAGTAGTCGTTGAACGCCTGCTTCGCCTTTGTTCCAATCCCCAGGTCAACCATCTGATCAAGTTCAGGGAAGAGGATGAAGAACTGCTCGATGATGTCAGGGTGGAATACGACCAGTCGATCGAAATGGCTCAGATCCAGACAGATGTTCTTGCCGGCATGATGGATGCCTTTGCCTCCGTTATCTCCAACAACCTGAACATGGTCATGAAATTCCTTGCTTCAGTAACGATAGTTATGGCGATCCCTACAATGATAGCGAGCTTCTTCGGAATGAATGTTCCTGTTCCCTGGGCATCGCATCCGATGGGGTTCTTTATTGTCGGAATGGTAACGATGGCTCTGACTATAGTTACCATAGTGCTCCTGTGGAAGAAAAAGTTCTTCTAGAGATAACGGCACGCTGACGACAGGAATGTTCCCCTCCGGTTTTTATCAAATGATCCGGAGTGGGATCTGTCCGGAATAGATTCGTGAAAAGAACGAAGGGATCATGGGTCACATTTGTGATAAATGAATGAATGCAGGGATATAGTTTATTTTCACGGGAGTTTATCGCATAAAAAGATATTGCGCCTTTTTTCTCTAAGTCAGAAGCGTAAATTGTTTTGTTTTGACGTTTTATTCGTTCAATTCAGGCATGAGTAGTCTTTCCCCCCCTTTACTCAAATCAGGAAGAGGAATACAATTGATAGTGTGTGTAAGAATTGTCCCGATACTGGGACAGATATCTTAAAGTAAATGCCCGTTTGGGCGAAAAATCCAAGGAGGTTTTTTGTATGGCCGTACAGAAACGTACTTCCAAGAATGTTCTTCTTGCAACAGCACTGGAGAACTTCTATGCAGCAGCTGAAGAAATGAATCTTGACGAGGGTCTGGTAGAAGTTCTCAGCCGTCCCGAAAGAGCTGTCTGTGTCTCCGTCCCCGTAGTTATGGACGACGGTTCGGTAAGAGTATTTGAAGGTTACCGCGTACAGCATTCCACAGTCTGCGGACCGGCAAAGGGCGGACTCCGTTTCCACCCCGATGTCAACCTTGAAGAGTGCGAGGCTCTCGCAAGCCTTATGACATGGAAGTGTTCACTTGCAGGTATCCCTTACGGCGGAGGCAAGGGCGGGATCGCTGTAGATCCTTTCGAACTTTCACCGCGTGAACGTGAAATGATGACCCGTACATTCGCAGCACGTATCGCCCCCTTCATAGGCGACTGGACAGACGTTCCCGCACCTGATGTCAACACCGGCGGTCCCGAAATGGTCTGGATAATGGATACCATTTCAAAACTTCGCGGCAAGCTTGAGCCCGGCGTAGTAACAGGCAAACCCATCGCCTACTGGGGATCAAAGGGCCGCACGGCAGCAACAGGCCTCGGAGTTTCAACATGTGTCCTTGAACTTCTTAAAACACAGAAGGTAGACCCCAAAACAGCAACAGTCATCGTACAGGGCTTCGGTAACGTCGGAACATACAACGCACTCTTCCTCCAGGAAGCAGGAGCAAAAGTAGTAGGTATCAGCGACATCACCGGCGGTTACTACTGTAAGGACGGAATTGACGTCAAGGCAGCGAAGGCATTTGTTGAAGCCCATCCCAAGCGTATCCTTGACGGCTACACACAGCCCGGGCTCGTTAAGATGAGCGGTGAAGAGATCCTTGAGCAGGAGTGCCTTGTTCTTTCACCCTGCGCCCTCGAAGGCGTCATCAGTGAGAAGAATGCTGACAAACTCAAGTGCAAATACATCGTCGAAGGCGCAAACGGACCTGTAAGGCCCGACGGCGACGTTATCCTTGACAGGCGTGGTATCCTTGTCGTTCCTGACTTCCTTGCCAACAGCGGCGGAGTCATCGGTTCGTACTTTGAATGGGTACAGGACCTCGCCGGATTCTTCTGGACTGAGGAAGAGTACAACAGCCGCCTCGTACCGATCATGAAGGACAACTTCAAGAGAGTATGGGATTATTCACAGGAGCACAACGTCAAGATGCGCCGCGCAGCATTCCTCGTAGCAATCAAGCGCGTTGCAGACGGTCTTAAGCTGAAAGGTTTCTTCCTCTAAGCTTAAACTCTTCAAACCTGGTCAAATGACAAAAGCCGCTCCCTTACCGGGGGCGGCTTTTGATTTGATTGTGAGTTTTTCAGCAGCAGATGTTGAAGGTATCTTCCATAGCTGTGATGAATTTCACGAGGACCTCGTTTACGGGTACTTTGATTCCATGTTTCTTCGCGAGTCTGCAGACTGTCCCTCCGAATGCATCCACTTCTGTCTTCCTGCGGGCAACAACATCCTGAAGCATCGATGTTTTGCCTGTAGGAGTCAGAGAACTCAGCGTGTCGATGCAGTGCCTGATGTCGTTTTCGTCAAGGAACACGTTCTCAGCGGCGGCTACTGCGACAGCCTCCCTCATAGCCGATGCGGCAAGGTCCCTGACTGCAGGAGAGTCCTTTATGGCTCCGTAGCCGCACCTCAGAAGCGCAGTGACCTGGTTGGCTCCGACGTTGAGCATGAACTTCAGCCACAACTCCCGTATCATGTTTTCGGGAATGTTGTATTTGATGCCGGTCTTTATGAAAAATTCTTTAATGATCAATACTTTTTCTGAATACTGTCCCGGAATATTTTGAGCTTCACCAAATGTGACAAAACCCAGATTGGCGTAATTCGTCGAATCTCCGATCCGAGTGGCATCCGTCCTCATAACATAAGAATAGAGAACCTTTTCGGTCCCAAATGCTTTGCTGATCTCTTCCTCGCTGGAAATGCCGTTTAGGAACGAAATGATTATCGTATTTTCCCCTACATGGTTTGCAGCCTCTTCGATAGCCTTGGGGAGGTGGTGGTTCTTGACAGCGAAGATGAGGAGATCCGCAGGCTCAACTTTGTCTTGGGGCTCGAAGATCGGGAACATATAAGTTTTGCCGTTTACGCAGACACCATTTTTGCGATATCTTTCAGCTCTCTCACCGGAAGCCACGACCCTGAGATTTTCCATAGGTACAGACTCTGATATCTTCGCTAGATTTGCGCTTCCAAGTGCGCCAAGTCCAATAAGCGATACTGTTTCAATGCTTTTCATAACAAAAACTCTCCGTTTCCACTGTTATTTGATATTTGAACTGTGAAAGTCTATTGTATACCATTTAAGCTTCTGCAGTATACAAAAAATACCGGCACATAATAATAAGTGCGCCGGCATCTATTGCAAACTTTAACGGAGACAGGTCAGATTATTTCCTTTGCTGTCTCTGCCTTGTCAAACCAGTCTTTGCCTTCTACCAGCCTTGAAACGATCATTGCTGAGCAGGTATCTCCGGTGGCGTTCACCATGGTAGCCGCCGGGTCGACCAGGAATCCTATTGTTGCGATGATGGGAAAGGCTTCAGGCGGGAATCCGTAGAGGCTGACTATGAGCATCTCTCCAACCAGGCCGCCGCCGGGGATACCCGAGAGGACCACACCGGAAAGTACAGCTACTACGACAGCTGTCGTCATTGTTCCGACTCCGGTAAAGGGGATGTTGAAGATGCCGAAGAGGAATGCGATCTTAAGTATGCCGCTAAGGCAGGAACCTTCCATGTGCGCAGTTGCACCTATTGGAAGCACGATTTCTGCAATGTCCTTTGGAATCCCTATATTGCGGGCTGCGGCAAGGTTGACTGGCAGGGTGGCAGTACTGCTCTGTGTTCCAAGCGCAGTTATGGCAGGGGTTATGATATTTTTCCAGAAGACTCCGGTTCCTTTGCCCTGTGTAGCCATCCAGGAATAGATAGTAAAGGCGACAAAGAAATAGCCGAAAGTAGCAACGTGGTATACGATCATTGAGCGCAGATATGCTCCAAGAAGGTTTGGCCCGTAGTCTCCGACCAGAGTTGCAAAATAGGCACCGAGACCTATCGGGGCATAGTACATAAGGTATTTGACCATCTGCAGCATCGCATCGGCAAATACTGCGATCCCGCGGCCTACTGCTTTTCCCCTCTCTCCAAGTGTCTGGAGGCAGAAGCCGAAGAATATGGTGAATATGATCAGCGGAAGCATCGCACGTCTTGAGAGGAGCATTGAGAAATCTTCTACTGTGAATGCTTTTACTATCTGGTCTGCTGTACTAAGTGCCTGGAAATCACCGGGTGCCTGAAGCTGTATGCTGGTTCCAGCCGCAGGCGGAAAGAGTGTTACGGTGACAAGCATAAGGACGGCAGCTATCGCTCCCGTCACCAAAAAGACAAGGACCAGAGACCTCATAACTTTGCCTAGTCTCTCCATTGAGGACATATTCGCGACTGCACTGCAGATCGTTGAGAAGACCAACGGTACGACTACCATAAACATTGCATTGATAAAGACATCTCCAAGAGGCTTAAAGACCAGCGCGTCTTTCCCCATCACTGCTCCCACGATACAGCCGATCACAATTCCTGTAAGAAGTATGATAGGGAAGCGGTAGGCTTTCCAAAGACTGTTTGATTCTGATGCCATGATAACCTCTCCTTTCGTTTCTGCTTTTATTTGGTATGCTGAAAGTATAGAACAAAGATACTTATGTTGAAAGAGGAAGATGGATATTAAATCATTTTTAGCACAAATTGACCATACCAATTACTGTAAGCGTCAAATATTATGATCTGGGCTGCGTGCAAACAAAAAGTGTCCCAGGATATCCTGGAACACTTATGCTAGTGAGGGTCTAGTGTAACTTTTTAATGGTGCCGGAGACGAGAATCGAACTCGTACGGGTTGCCCCACACGCCCCTCAAACGTGCGTGTCTACCATTTCCACCACCCCGGCACTCGGGACTTTGAAATTATACGTAGCATATCCTCTTTCGTCAAGTCTCTATTTGAAAGTCTTCTATTTGAAAGTCTCTATTTGAAAGTCTCTATTTGAAAATCTCTATTTGAAAAATCTCTATTTGAAAAAATCGAACTTCACTTTGTTCCGTGTTCCGCTTTAGTGCAGAACGCGAAGATTAAGCCTTTCTTCTATCGAGAGGAGGGATAAAAAAATCGGAGACGCTCAGATGCGTCTCCGAAAAAGAACTGATGATCTTATTTGTTGTATTCGCGGCGTTCCTTGATACGAGCTGCTTTGCCGCTGAGTTCGCGGAGATAGTAAAGCTTCGCCCTGCGGACCTTCCCTTTGCGTACGATCTCTACCCTTTCGACGCT
>JBFXIQ010000083.1:0-5521 GCA_050175815.1 Synergistaceae bacterium | reverse complement strand
ATTGAAGCTTTTATGGACTTTCGATCTGCCATGGAGATGGGCAAACAGGGCCGGTGAAAGCTTTCCTCTGTGGGCTGTCCAGTTCGCCTACGGCTTTTACAGTCTTATGCTAACATCGCTGATAATTGGACTTCTGAGCATGCTCATATTCAAGCCAAGGTCATGGTGTGTCTACTGTCCGATCGGTACCGCAACTCAGATGATATGCAAGATAAGAGAGGGAGAGAGGCTTTAACTATTATTTGCTCATGCTTTGTAAGAGTTTCTTGTCAACGATCTTTATCCCTCCTCTGGAGAGTTCGACCGCGCCTAGCACATAGAATGATTTTAGCGTCCTTGAAACCACCTCACGGGCGCTTCCTATATATCTTGCTATCTGTTCGTGAGTGACAGGGATCACATCACAGTTATTCCTCTCCATCTCCTCAAGAAGGAAGTTTGCGAGCCTCTTGTCCACGCTAAGGAAAAATATCTTCTGAATAGCTTCCATGACATCGGAGAAACGTTCCGCCGCCACTTTGTATGAGAAATTCTCCACCCATACATTTCTTGCCGCCAGATCGGAGAAGAAATTTGCATTGACTACAAGTATCCTGCACTCTGTCTCAGCCTCGATCAATACTTCGAAGCGTATCAGCTTAAGTACGCATGACGCGGAGAGAATACAGATTTCTCCCGGGTTCAGGCGAAAAAGTGTCAGATCCTTGCCATCTTCCGAAAGCATGTAGACCCTGAGCGTCCCTGACCTTATAAGGAAGACTCCTGCGCAGGAATCATCACTTCCGCTGAGACAGGTCCCCTTTTCGTAATTTATGTCAGAGATATTGTCCATGAGGACTTCTTTTTCAAGGTCACTCAGCTTGTCCCAGAAAGAAAAGCTCTCTTCCAGAAGGGATATCAGCTGTCCATTTTGGGTCAAATCACGCACCTCCGGTCCAAATTTATCAGTCATTATAATGACACAGGGTGGATCTTCGGTCATATTCCCAGCAGCCGCCCGGCGTTTCCTCCGAGTATCATCTCTTTTTCCTCTTCCGATATATCGAGCGATCTTATCAGAGATATCTCCTGGGAAGGCATGTGCCAGGGATAGTCGCTTCCGAAGAGGATCTTTTCGGCTCCGTGCTTTCTTATGATCTTTTTGAGAATCCCCTTATCGAGCCAGGGCTCCGCGCAGTAAGCCGTATCCATGTAAATGTCAGCCTGTCCTGCCACTTCTTCGAGGACATCTTCTGCCATCTTCAGCCCGCCCAAATGGGCTGCGACTATCCTGAGCCCTGGAAAATTCCTTGCTATCTTTACCATCGACTTGGGCGAAGCGTTCAGTTCGCCGGGAAACGAGGGGTCGAAACCGACGTGAAAAACAACGATCAGGTTCAGCGCCCGTGCCAGGTCGTAAATTGAAAAGTACTTCTCATCGTCAGGATATATCCGCTGGAGTGCAGGATGGAACTTTATCCCCCTGAGCTCTTCGTCAGAGATCTTCCAGACATACTCAAGTGCGTATACCGAGCTTGGCAGAACGGAGCCAAAGGATATTACCCTCTCGGAATCAGTCTCCTTTGCAAAGCGGAGGACATTCTCATGCTGGCTCTCTTTAGTGACTACGTTGAGTACGACTGATCTATCCACTCCGCACTCATTCATTGTTGAGATCAGCCCATTCAGAGTCGCGGGAGCAGAATACCCCACCTGTGCGTTCTTCGACAAAACGGTCATTGCGCGGTCCGCGAAACCATCAGGAAAAATGTGTGTATGGAAATCTATGATCATGGCCCTCATATCGCCGCCTTTCCTTTGATCTTTCAAACTATATCACATAAAGGCGCAGGCGGAAAAAGTTGAGGACCCCCGGTGTGCAGTCCGGGAGTCCTCTGGGAGGAACGGATGATCTATTGTCTCTGTTCTCTAGAATTCATACTGCCAGGAGAGGATGAACTTGCGTTCGGGGTTGATATATCCCTGATCGTCAAGTACAAATTCCCTGTCGAAAATGTTAGTGCAGGAAAGGACCAGTTTATGGTCACCCTCTTTCCATGAGACCGAAGCGTTCATCAGGAAAATTCCGTCATCCTTGTAAACGCCGCCGTCAATGTTCCTGTCACCGTAAAAATGGGCGTTGAGCTCCCCTGCCCATGGCCCCTTTGCGTAATTGAGGCTTCCGCTAAGATCGAGTCGTGGCATATTAGACCTTGCCCAGTTGTCTATACCCTCTGTCTTCTCTTCTGCGTCTGTCCAGGATATGCCCTGTGTGTAGCTCCAGTTTTCGTGGAAGTTGAACTTCATCTCCGCCTCTACTCCCCATGCCCTGTACTGATCGAGGTTGACGTACTGTCCTATCCATGTTATGGAATCCGATTCGTACTTGATCTTATCCTCCATATCCATGTAGAAAATGCCTAAGCTCCAGGGGTTGAGAGCCTTTTCGTCCTTCACGCCGATGTCGTAAGTCCAGCCTTTTTCCGGCTTGAGGTCTGGGTTTGGTGTTCCATAATTCCTGTCCGGCATAAATATCTGGTAAAAACTGGGCATAGCGAAAAAGCGTCCAGCGGTAAGGTACCAGATCTTGCCTGACGGACTCTCCCAGTTGAGCGAAAGCCTCGGTATAAGTTCGCTTACCGTTTCCCCCCCATCAACGCTCCAGTGCTCATATCTGAGTCCTATGTCGAGTCCTGCTTCTCCGATGGGCACTGAAACTTCCAGATAGGGAGAAAAGCCATCCCTTTTCAAGTCGTATGGGGTGTCTTTGGTTTCTCCCCAGGCGGAATCAGAGAGGCCCTTGTACTCAGACTGTTCCCTCCGCCACTCAAAGCCCCAGACACCGGTCATGCCGAAAATCTCCTGCTTACGGTTGAACATTATCCCCATTGAACTGTCTTTGTAGTCGTAGCTGCTGATGTAAAGAGGATCTGAATAGAATGAATAATCCTTCTCATTTTCGTTGTAATATATTTTGCCTGAGTTCACATCATCGGCATAGGTTATGGCAAAACGCCGGTATTTGTTCTCCTGAGTATTTTTATAAACAGTTGAGAGATCATAGTTGTATGAATTTTCCCAGTCTGAATCGAAATCACCCCATGCCCCGGAAAATGCCCAACTTCCCTTTTCTATTCCAAAGACGAAATCATTGCCGCGGTAGTCGGTGGCTTTGTCATAGGTTCCATCCGGTCTCTTTCTTATGTTTATCTCAGAAGTTTCCTGGGTTTTGGCATATCCGACTGTGACTTTGACATCGTCGCTTAACACTGCCGTACCCCTTACAGAGCCCCGGAACCATCCGTGGTTTCCTCCTTCAAGAAGCAGGCTTCCGCCGGACTCTTCCATCCCTTTTTTAGTGATTATATTTATGACTCCGCCTGCCGCGTTGGATCCGTAAACAGCCGAGCTGGCGCCCTTTACAACTTCTATTCTCTCAATGGACTCAAGCGGTACTGTCCTGAGGTCAAATGGAGAGCCCATCGATACCCCGGTGCCGTAGCTCGAAGTCCTGAAGGGGATACCGTCTACAAGAAGCAGGACCTCTGTGGTAAGCCCCCTTACAATAACGCTTTTGTCAAGAGCTGAGGCAGAGCTGTTCCTGAGACCGTTGACTCCGGGCACTCTGTCAAGAACTTCCTGTGTGCTCCTTGCCCCGCTCATCTCAATTTCTTCTTTTGTTATGACGTAAGCAGGAGCAGGGACTTCACGGATGTCTTCAGCAAGACGTGAACCGGTCACCTCCACTCTGGGCACTTCCTGGACCTCTTCTTTTTTATCGTCGCTGACGGCCTCTGTCGATGTATCTGCAAAAGCGGCAGCAGAAAATGCCATAATAAAAACTGCCATGTATATAATGCTGTACTTTCTGAACTTACTGAACACTTTCAACACTCCTTTTATTTGATCTGTGCCTGTTCAAAATATGAACGGATCTCTTTCACTTATCTTCCCTTAAGCCTCACTCCTCGTAATTCCCTAAAAAAGAGGGACTCCCTGATATCGGGGGTCCCTCTGTGACAAACATATTTCGCATCCTCAGGCAGGTATGCCTAAAAGGATATAGTTTGCCGCCTCTCGCCCGCGCGATGATCAACAATCTGGTTTTTCAGCAGGTCTCCTGGCTCCCGTTCATCCTACTCCCGTGCCTTCCCATCCTCAGACAGTGGCTTAATACGGTTTCGTCGCGGTCACAGTAGCGGGGCTGCTCCGGCATCTGACCGGATTCCCTTGACTGAAATTCCAATGACGTTATTTTATTGTCACTAAGTTTTACCTCATGCCACAGCCAATGTCAAGCAAAGATATTTGCATTTGGATCGGATGATGCATCAACATCCAAACCAGGGGCATTTAGCCTTTCTTTGTTAATAATGATCTGTCAAAAAGTATCATCAAACATATTTTTTATCTCATTTAAAGAACGATTGTAGTCATCTTCAAATACCTCGATAGTCATTACCCTCTCTCTTTCCCCGGACATCATCTCCGTGACAGACCTGAAGAGCTCCGGATCCATGTATGAGAGGTCCCTGTGGTCAGTCCCGTCGGACATAACGCCGTGGATGTGAAGGACCCTTACGTCGTCTGCCAAGTTCACTGCAGTCTCAAGCACAGGACGGCGACATTTGATGAGATGCCCCACATCCAAACATATTGAAGTCCCTGCGAAATCCGCGAGGTGCTCAACGTAGCGCGGATCAAAGTCCAGGGTCTCAATACAAATCTTCCTTTTGCAGTCGACTGCGCATGCTATCATTCCTACCGACTTGATGCTTTTGTTAAGCCATCTGTCGATATCAGCACTTGGAAAATTACCTCTTTTTTCTCCGACGACATGCAGTATCCAGGCAAAGGGATCAAGCGGGGCAAAGAGATCGATCGTCCTCAGGCACATATCTTCCATCTCTTGTCTCTCTGAATCAGAGGCGGATACGTTTATTTCTGACGGGAAGTGTACAGTACAGGACATATGCAGTTCTGCACAGAGGTCCCTGAGGGCTCGGACTTCATCTTTCGATGGCATGTTCGAATGTTCGGGGGTATTGAAAAGCACTATTTCCATATCGCTTACATCGGGGGAAAGGCACCTCATATTATCGGCAAATGTACCGGGGGTCACCCACGAAGTCCCTCCAAAGCGCAGTCCCGGCAGTTCAAGATCTCTTTTTATCACTGATACTCACCATTCTTCAAGTTAAAGATACTTTTTGAGACTCCCTGCGGCAAAGAAGACCAGGAAAGCGGCAAGATTTAATACCACAATACTCGCTCCGACAGGGATATCAAGGGAATACGAAAGGAAAATACCAATAAAGAAACATATTGTCGAGACGAGGCCAGAACAGATCACCACGCCCTTAAAGCTTGAATAGAGCCTCATTGCTGTAAGTGAAGGGAAAACTATAAGGCTCGAGATAAGGAGGGTCCCCATTATTCGCATTCCCACAACTATGGTAACGGCAGTCAGCACTGCTATCAGAGTGTTGTAAAAACCGACGTTTATGCCTGTTGCCCTTGCGAAGTCTTCGTCAAAGGTAAC
>JBFXIQ010000082.1:0-5576 GCA_050175815.1 Synergistaceae bacterium | reverse complement strand
AGTTGCCTGGAGTAAATTTTGGAAGGCCGAAGGGGCCGACAAAAAAATCAGAAAAATCTTCAAAAAAGTTTTGCAGATTGCAAAAAAGCGATTAGTTTTGCAGCCCGTTTCCATTAATACGGAGACAAGTTCTAAGGGGTGCGGGCAGGAGTTTTTTGTTCTTTTTTAAGAAAGCGAGTCTTTCGAAAAAAAAGATTAAAATAAGCGAAAAAAGTTTTGGAGAATAAAAAAAAGCGATTACTTTTGCACCCGCTTTCAGAAACAGAGAGCACACAAGACAAGAAGTTCTATACAAACAAGATATTGAATCATCCGCAAGAGCCGAGGGATAGTGAAGTTGAGCGAGGCGCGAGAGAGAAGAAGATGAGCGGATAAAGTTCTTTGACATTATGAGCAAAAAGTAGGTAAGATAATGTTCTTATCAATTCCAAAAAATTGAGAAGCTAGTAAATAAGTGCCAAGACACTATGACATGCAAAGACGAAAGTTAATGCAGAGTCAATTCGACGCAAGTCGGATAAACTTTTTTATTACAACGAAGAGTTTGATCCTGGCTCAGGATGAACGCTAGCGGCAGGCTTAACACATGCAAGTCGAGGGGCAGCACGGGTAGCAATACTTGGTGGCGACCGGCGCACGGGTGAGTAACGCGTATGCAACCTACCTTCAACTGGGGGATAGCCCAGGGAAACTTGGATTAATACCCCATAGTATTTATGAATCGCATGGTTTATAAATTAAAGTTCCGGCGGTTGAAGATGGGCATGCGTGCCATTAGTTAGTTGGTGAGGTAACGGCTCACCAAGACAGCGATGGCTACGGGGTCTAAAAGGATGGTCCCGCACACTGGTACTGAGACACGGACCAGACTCCTACGGGAGGCAGCAGTGAGGAATATTGGTCAATGGGCGCAAGCCTGAACCAGCCATGCCGCGTGCAGGAAGACGGCCCTATGGGTTGTAAACTGCTTTTGTACGGGAATAATAACTCCGACGTGTCGGAGGACGAAGGTACCGTACGAATAAGCATCGGCTAACTCCGTGCCAGCAGCCGCGGTAATACGGAGGATGCAGGCGTTATCCGGATTTATTAGGTTTAAAGGGTGCGCAGGCGGCCCGGTAAGTCAGTGGTGAAAGTTTGCAGCTTAACTGTAAAATTGCCATTGATACTGTCGGGCTTGAATGTGGTAGAGGTAGGCGGAATGTGTAGTGTAGCGGTGAAATGCTTAGATATTACACAGAACACCGATTGCGAAGGCAGCTTACTATGCCATGATTGACGCTGAGGCACGAAAGCGTGGGGAGCGAACAGGATTAGATACCCTGGTAGTCCACGCCGTAAACGATGATTACTGGTTGTGTGCGATATACAGTGCGCGACTGAGGGAAACCATTAAGTAATCCACCTGGGGAGTACGGTCGCAAGACTGAAACTCAAAGGAATTGACGGGGGCCCGCACAAGCGGAGGAACATGTGGTTTAATTCGATGATACGCGAGGAACCTTACCTGGGCTTAAATGTAGAGTGCATTTCCGAGAAATCGGGATTCCCTTCGGGGCTTTCTACAAGGTGCTGCATGGTTGTCGTCAGCTCGTGCCGTGAGGTGTCGGGTTAAGTCCCATAACGAGCGCAACCCCTATCGTTAGTTGCTAGCAGGTAATGCTGAGGACTCTAGCGAAACTGCCGGTGTAAACCGAGAGGAAGGTGGGGATGACGTCAAATCAGCACGGCCCTTATGTCCAGGGCTACACACGTGTTACAATGGCCGGTACAATGGGCAGCTACCTGGTGACAGGATGCTAATCTCCAAAGCCGGTCTCAGTTCGGATCGGAGTCTGCAACTCGACTCCGTGAAGTTGGATTCGCTAGTAATCGTATATCAGCAATGATACGGTGAATACGTTCCCGGGCCTTGTACACACCGCCCGTCAAGCCATGGAAGCTGGGGGTACCTGAAGTACGTAACCGCAAGGAGCGTCCTAGGGTAAAACTAGTGACTGGGGCTAAGTCGTAACAAGGTAGCCGTACCGGAAGGTGTGGCTGGAACACCTCCTTTCTGGAGACACTATTTACGAGTCTCCCGAGCAATCGGGAGAAACATTACTTACCACTTTGCTTATAATAAAAAATTGAGGAGATTTAGAGAGATAAAACCCTTGATGAGCGATAATCAGGAATAATTGCGGGGTAAAGGGTAATCCAGTCCCGTAGCTCAGCTGGTTAGAGCGCTACACTGATAATGTAGAGGTCCGCAGTTCAAGTCTGCGCGGGACTACCATCAAACAAAAGGGGGATTAGCTCAGTTGGCTAGAGCACCTGCCTTGCACGCAGGGGGTCAACGGTTCGAATCCGTTATTCTCCACAAGTTCGCCAAAGGCGAAACAAGTTCTTTGACATGTTGGAAAATAGTAAAATGAGCATAACTAGAGTGCTGATAAAGATAAGTTACTAAGAGCGTACGGTGGATGCCTAGGCTCTCAGAGGCGATGAAGGACGTGACAAGCTGCGATAAGCTACGAGGAGGCGCAAATAGCCGTTATATACGTAGATTTCCGAATGGGGCAACCCGGCCAGTAATGGTCACCCGCCGCAAGGCGAGGAGCGAACCCGATGAACTGAAACATCTAAGTAGTCGGAGGAAGAGAAAACAATAGTGATTCCCTAAGTAGTGGCGAGCGAACGGGGAATAGCCCAAACCAGGAATGTTTCGGCATTTCTGGGGTTGTAGGACTGCAACAAGCGAATAAATGTGAAAGAGAACCCTTTGGAAAGAGGGGCCATAGACGGTGATAGCCCGGTATCTGTAAGCAGCTATGAGCTAGCAGTATCCTGAGTAGCGCGGGACACGTGAAACCCTGTGTGAATCCGGCGGGACCATCCGCCAAGGCTAAATACTCCTGAGAGACCGATAGTGAACTAGTACCGTGAGGGAAAGGTGAAAAGTACCCCGAACAGGGGAGTGAAATAGAACCTGAAACCGTGCGCTTACAAGCGGTCGGAGTTCCGATTTATCGGAATGACGGCGTGCCTTTTGCATAATGAGCCTACGAGTTACTCCTCACTAGCGAGGTTAAGTTTTTAAGAAACGTAGCCGAAGCGAAAGCGAGTCTGAATAGGGCGTTAAGTTAGTGGGGGTAGACGCGAAACCGTGTGATCTACCCATGGCCAGGTTGAAGTGTCGGTAAAACGACATGGAGGACCGAACCCGTTGACGTTGAAAAGTCTTGGGATGAGCTGTGGGTAGGGGTGAAAGGCCAATCAAACTCGGAAATAGCTCGTACTCCCCGAAATGCATTTAGGTGCAGCCTCATTAAAGTGTCATAGAGGTAAAGCTACTGATTAGGCTAGGGGGCTTCACCGCCTACCAACCCTTGATAAACTCTGAATGCTATGACATGATTAATGGGAGTGAGGGCGCGGGTGCTAAGGTCCGCGTCCGAGAGGGAAAGAACCCGGACCATCAGCTAAGGTCCCCAAATATATGCTAAGTTGACCAAACGTGGTCCGGCTGCTAAGACAGCTAGGATGTTGGCTTGGAAGCAGCCATTCATTTAAAGAGTGCGTAACAGCTCACTAGTCGAGCGGCTGGGCGTGGATAATAAACGGGCATAAGCATATTACCGAAGCTATGGATTTTTCCGCCTCGGCGGAAGAGTGGTAGGGGAGCATTCCAAGGGCGTTGAAGATGAATCGCGAGGTTTGTTGGAGCGCTTGGAAAAGCAAATGTAGGCATAAGTAACGACAAAGCAGGCGAGAAACCTGCTCACCGATAGACTAAGGTTTCCTGATCAACGCTAATCGGATCAGGGTTAGTCGGGACCTAAGGCGAACCCGCAAGGGGTAGTCGATGGACAACTGGTCAATATTCCAGTACCCTTAAATACTGCGATGGGGTGACGAAGATGTGAAAGTACCGCGTACTGACGGAATAGTACGTTGAAGGGTGTAGATATACTACTGGTAGGCAAATCCGCCGGTGGTGTCGAACCTGAAAGTACCGTGAGCCTTCGGGCAAGCGGATAGTGTACCTAAACGCGCTTCCAAGAAAAACCTCTAAGCTTCAGGTATTTGAGGCCCGTACCGCAAACCGACACAGGTAGTCAAGGAGAGAATCCTAAGGTGCTCGAGTGAATCATGGCTAAGGAACTAGGCAAAATAACCCCGTAACTTCGGGAGAAGGGGAGCCCCGAGCAATCGGGGCCGCAGAGAAATGGCCCAAGCGACTGTTTATCAAAAACACAAGGCTTTGCGAAAACGAAAGTTGAAGTATAAGGCCTGACACCTGCCCGGTGCTGGAAGGTTAAGAGGAGATGTCATCTTCGGAGAAGCATTGAATTGAAGCCCCAGTAAACGGCGGCCGTAACTATAACGGTCCTAAGGTAGCGAAATTCCTTGTCGGGTAAGTTCCGACCTGCACGAATGGTGTAACGACTTGGGCACTGTCTCAGCCATGAGCTCGGTGAAATTGTAGTAACGGTGAAGATGCCGTTTACCCGCAACGGGACGGAAAGACCCCGTGCACCTTTACTATAGCTTAACATTGTTCTTGGGTAAGTGATGTGTAGGATAGGTCGGAGGCTTTGAAGCGGTGCCGCTAGGTATCGTGGAGCCAACCTTGAAATACGACCCTTTGCTTATCTGGGGGCTAACCCCGAGCAATCGGGGGACAGTGTTTGGTGGGTAGTTTGACTGGGGTGGTCGCCTCCAAAAGAGTAACGGAGGCTTCTAAAGGTACCCTCAGCATGGTTGGTAATCATGCGTAGAGTATAATGGCAGAAGGGTGCTTGACTGTGAGACTGACAAGTCGAGCAGGTACGAAAGTAGAGCATAGTGATCCGGTGGTTCCGCATGGAAGGGCCATCGCTCAAAGGATAAAAGGTACGCCGGGGATAACAGGCTGATCGCTCCCAAGAGCTCATATCGACGGAGCGGTTTGGCACCTCGATGTCGGCTCGTCACATCCTGGGGCTGGAGAAGGTCCCAAGGGTTGGGCTGTTCGCCCATTAAAGTGGCACGCGAGCTGGGTTCAGAACGTCGTGAGACAGTTCGGTCCCTATCTGTTGTGGGCGTTGGAAATTTGAGAGGAGCTGCCGTTAGTACGAGAGGACCGCGGTGGACGAACCTCTAGTGTACCTGTTGTGGCGCCAGCTGCATCGCAGGGTAGCTACGTTCGGAAGGGATAAGTGCTGAAAGCATCTAAGCACGAAGCCCACCTCAAGATGAGATTTCCTTTAAGGGTCGTTGGAGACTACGACGTTGATAGGCTGTAGGTGTAAAGGCAGTAATGTCAAAGCCGAGCAGTACTAATTACCCGAAGACTTACATTATCAGAATTTTGGTTGTGTTTATGATACTATTTTTCGACATGTGAAAATATTGTTCCCCAAAGTGGAACACACGATTTAAGGTGGTTATAGCGTAGGGGCTCCACCTCTTCCCATACCGAACAGAGAAGTTAAGCCCTACAGCGCCGATGGTACTGCATTAGTGGGAGAGTAGGACGCCGCCCAACTTTAAGCCCTGTTACAGCAATGTAGCAGGGCTTTTTTTGTTATGGATAACTCTTATTATGATAA
>JBFXIQ010000081.1:0-5594 GCA_050175815.1 Synergistaceae bacterium | reverse complement strand
TTTTATTTGAACAAAAGGATGAAACAGGTGTTAAAATGGGAATACTAAACAAAGAAACAATATTAAAAGGCGTGGAGAAAGTAGAAACAGTATATATTGAATCCCTTGAAGGAGAAGTGAAAATAAGACCATTAACGAGCGCAGAATGGCAAGAAATCGTAGTTGAAGAACAAAAAGGCATAGGCCAAGTAAAGCTCAACGTAGGCAGCTTAAGACAAACGGATGGTACAATGAGCATAGATTTGGCAAAACAGACAATAGCATCATTCAAGGCCAAAGTTAAAGCAGTATCATTGGCAATGACCGTGGACGGGGAAGAATGGAGTGAAAATGAAGTAGAACAACTATTACCGGGCGTTGTTGATGAAATCTTTGAACATGTGAGGGAGATAAGCGGAATACAGATAGAAGAAGCAGAATTAGATCGATTTCGTGAGAAGTGATGAAGGCAAAGCAATAATTGTTTTAGATGAACTTGGATACAAGATAGCGCCTTCACAAGCTTCCTTAACGCCATTACAAGAAGCATTCCTATTAAAAGGTTATGCAAAGCTTCAGGAGGAGCGTAACAAGGCAATGGAAGATGAAATGAACCGTAATAGGAAATATTGAATGTAACGTGGTGGATGGGTGATTTAAGAATGCCTGTGAACGTACAAATCATTTTAAAGGCTGTAGATCAAGCATCAAAGGTAATGAATAAGGTAACAGGGTCTGTGAAACAAACAGAATCACAGATAAGGAATTTGACAAAATCCAGCCAATCCACAGGGAATGCGCTGCAATCAAGCATGAACAAAGCTTCAACAAGCATACAAAAAGCAAAAAACAGCACAAAACAACTACAAAACACAATAACAACAACCAGCCGCACAGCCTCTAATCTTGGATCTGTGGGTTCACAGGCATTCAATACAATAGGGGCAAGTGCAACAAACACAGAATCAAAAATAACAAATGCAGGGAAATCACTGAACACAATACGGGCTGAAATGAACTCAACAGCCTCAACAGGGACTTCTGCTTTCAATAAACTGTCATCAATAGCACAATCAGCATTCTCACGCATGAGAGCAGCAGGACGATCAGCTATTTCAACAATACGCCGAGGAATATCATCCCTTGCCGATGCATTCAGCGGCCTGGAGGGCATAATCGGTGGGGTGATCGGATCTTTCGGTGCTATGCGAATGGCAAGCGTAGCGATGAGTGGAGCGATGAATAAAGAAATGATGAAAACGTGGATGACAACAAAGGTAGGTGCGAAAGCAGCTCAAGAATACCAAAACATAATAACTGAAATTAACATGAGAAGCCCCGCCCCATCGAGCTTTATTAATCAACTACTTAGTGGTGCGGTTGCAAGGCAAACAAACATCTCAACAGCAGCATTGAAGACTTTAGGCCAAGCAGCGAGCGATTATTTTGCGGCATCAACGATGATGGGAAAAAGTGCTATTGAAACGCAAATGGACTTGATAGAGTACATCAATACGGGTAATACTGCACAGTTAGAGAGAGACAGCATCATAAAAAATCAGCTTGACAAATTGAAGGGTCAAGCAACAGTAGCAGAAAGAATAATGGCTTTAGATGCTGCTTTGAGAGCTGAAGGATATCGGGGGTTAAGTCAACTTGACACAGCAAAACTGAAACTTGAAGAAGCGAAGGGAAGGATCGAGGAAACCTTAACATTGCTTGGATCACGTATTTTGCCGATTGTCGCTCAGATACTTGATAAATTCAATTGGTTGGACCAGAAAACTGGTGGATGGGTTTCAACACTTCTTATAGCTGTTGGAGGGATCATAGCAATTGGCAGCGCCTTTGGCATGGTTGCCGTGGCCTTAAAACCGCTTTTCGAGGTTAAAACGGCACTAATGGAGTTTATAGGCGGTTCAACAACTCTATCGAGTATTTGGGGTGGCCTACGAACCCAATTTGCTGTTGCAAGAGCTGAGTTGGCTTTCGCAGCCCGTGAAGGCACATTCTTGAGCGTTGTTTTCAATAAGATGCAAGCAGTCCCCGGTTTGCTGATTGAAAAATTGAGAGAGCTCAGAACAACAATATTCGGGGTTACAGCCGCTCAAGAAGCTTCTAACGCTGCACAAAGCAAAGGATTGCTCTTAAGGATAAGAGAAGGCCTTGCAAGTGCAGCAGCAGCCGTAAAAAACATTATACTCGCAGGGTCTATAAATTTGGCGGCTGGAGCACAAGCCTTATTTAACGCTGTAATGAGCATAAACCCCATCTATCTTGTTATAGCAGCCATAGGGGCTCTTATATCCATTTTGGTTGTTCTATGGTCAACTAATGAAGGTTTCCGTAATGCTGTGATGGGATTATGGGAAAAACTCAAAGGATTCGCAGAATGGGTATGGGGAGGCCTTGTAGCAGCTTGGAACGCTCTTGTCACGGCCTTAAAACCGGTTATTGATGCTCTTAAATGGTTATATGATGTTATTGTGAAAAACTTGCAAGATGCATGGAGCAATCTAACGAAAGGAGCGTCTAATGCATGGAATTATCTGCAGGGCTTTGGTGCTTGGCTTAGCAGCCAATTTAAGAGCGCATGGGATGGTTTTGTCAAGTGGGTGAGTGATGGTTGGAGATCCTTGACAAATTTTCTGAAACCCGTCACAGATGCTGCTAATTCATTTTTTGACTTTGCTAAGAAGCTAATTTTTTCAAGTGAGGGTGCTAAGATCCTCACAGACAAATTAGGACCATTAGGATTGGCTATATCATTTCTCTTAAACCCTCTGCGAACGGTCAAATTTGCATTAGATCAACTAAAAATGGCATGGGATCAATGGGTTAAGAGCGCTGAGGGCAAAAAAGTCTTATCAGACCTCAAGAAAGCATGGGATGAAGTTAGAGAAGCAATACAGGAATTATGGAGAGCTTTACAACCAGCTATGGATGCTCTCCATGATGCCTTCAATGAGCTTATGAGAGCCTTAAAACCATTGCATGATGTAAGCAGCTCCACAAAGGACCTATCTAATTCAATGGATGATGCTAAGAAGAATATTGATGACACTAACTCCCCATTGCAATTATTTGTTGACATAATTGAGATCGTGGCTTGGATTCTTAAAACTTTTGTTGTTCCTGCTTTAAAAATCCTTGCAGCCATTCTGAGGGCTTTAAAGCCAGTTATAGAAGCTATAGCATGGGTTATACAAAATGTCATAGTACCCGTTCTAAAGATCCTTGCAGACATTATAGCCTTCCTTTGGCCTATTCTCATGAAGATGGTTGATATTTTGAAGCAATGGTGGGAGATACTTGTTAAAATAGGCCAAATCCTTTATATGGTTGGTTCTGCGATTTGGGGGGCTATGTCACTCATTAGTGGGGGTATCTGGGACGCTATGGAGCTTGCTGGCAAATTTATTCTATTCTTAGTTACTTTACCATCCAAAATGAGTGAGATAGGCCATAAAATGGGTTCTGAGTTCATGAAAGCCCTCCAGAGCCTCCCATCACAATTATGGGGCTTGTTACGGAGCACAATCTTAAGGATAAGCAGTTTTGGAAGCCAAGCTCTTGGTTTAGCCCGTAAAATTGGAAGCGACATCCTAAACGGTGTAATCAACTTTGTTAGACAATTACCTGGACGTGTTTACCAAGAATTCTTGAAGATAGGAGACCGTATAAGGTCAGCTGGCCCATACATTGTCCGTCAGGCAATGCAGATCGGTAGTGACATCCTTAACGCCGTTCTTGGCGCACTTGGCATCCGTTCGCCGGGATACATTTATAGGGAGATTTCTGGAGAATTCGATAGAGTGCTCGATTATATCTCTGATTCGAAGGATCGTGCTGGTTCGGTAGCTTCAGCTTTTGCAAATGTAATACGTTCAAATGCAACTGTAAAGTTACCAGCACCAAGCACTCCATCATTAGCTGATGTTGATACTGCTAAACCGGCTGTAAAGGCCACAGCGGCTGTAAATGATACAATACAAACAAATGTGGAAACAATCAATGAAAAACTCCAAACAGTAGTCACAGAAACCGATGCCAAAATGGGAGAATGGGTAAATATTCATAAGAAAACAATGGATTCATCAAAACAAGCAATCAGCACCGGCCTAAAGGCAATAACGGATGCGAACACAAGATCACAAAACCAAAACAAAAACATCCTAAAAACCGCCACAGACGCCATGGTAAAGACCACCAAATCAGGTATGGAAAATATGAAGTCATCATGGAACGACATGAAAAACAAAGTAGTTGCAGCTGCCGAAAGAACAAAATCAGGGGTCACAAGTCATATTAACACGTTATCGGCTAACATACGTCGGTTTTACAATCTTGTCAGGAATCCGGGTGCTGGAGGGCCCGGTGCTGGAGGGCCTATTTGCAGATCTTGTGGCCCTTCATTGAGGAAATCGATTCCAACAAGTTTAGGCTTAGGTTTTGGGCCTATGCCTGTTTCTGGTGAGCGTAATAGGCCTATAACACTACCAGACCCAGCGAACTTGAGAGGGTCTATTAGGGATCTTAGAATCGCCTCAGAATTAAGAAAATACCTCAGATCCCCAGAAAAAGGATTTGGAGGATGGGACTACAGTCCACAGTGGATAAGATGGATTAACAAGACAATCGACGCTTACAGGGTTAGCATAGTCCCCGGACTAAACCTTAAAGCGGGCGATTTCGTGCAATGGCCACCCAGAGGCCTTGCAGGGAATTTGGTTGGTTTCATGGCTTTGATGGCTGCCTTGATAGGAAGAACCCGTTACTCATTTTACTATGGTAGTAGTGGTCTTTCGGCTGCTGCTTTGCTTGCAAGGGGTGCTTTCAATTGTTACGATGGTGCGAGGGTTATTTGTGCATATGCAAGCCTCTTCGGGCTTCCCTGCGGGGTGTCATGTGGACTTTCATGGGCAGGCATTCCTCACTGCGCTGCACGTGTGGCGGGCATATGGATGGATACAACGGCTTTCCAAGCAGGATACGGGTGGACAAGCCCCAAGGTTAGTGGATATGGCGGGCCTACATCATCAGCTGAGATAGAACGCTTATTCAAACCAAAGGAGACAACAAGGACAGTTGATGTTAATTTAAGACATGACCTGTCCTTCAATATCGAAGTTAAAGCGTCTGGTAGCGTTTCTAAGGAAACTGTCACACAGGCCTTGAAAGAGGCTGAAATCCCTGATAAGGTTAAAAGGAACTTATTAGAGGATGAACTGTTCAGATCACGATTATTAAAGGTTATTGGTGATGCTATAAGCCGTGAGAAACGAGCATATGGAGTATGATAATATGAAACAAAACCTATTTAACGGAATCCAAAAAGACGGCAATCTCCTCGGGTATGTGAACCACAAGAACCCATTGATATTCAGTGATAGTTTTGACTCAGCGATTCGTTCGGAGTGGGATAAATGGGTGAATAGTGGGACATTGTCAGATTATATCCAATCATATAATGGGAAGCTCAGGATCCAATACACTGGAACAGGCGCATATGTTGGAGGGGCTTATTACCCTCTACCTGCTGGTGACTGGGAGATAAGGGCATGGATGTCGGGGATAGAAAACCCTAACCAGACCTGTACATGGGGTCTAATCCT
>JBFXIQ010000080.1:0-5748 GCA_050175815.1 Synergistaceae bacterium | reverse complement strand
AAAAAATTATGGGGCTGCGTGATATCTCCTCACACAGCCTCTTTTTTTTTATCCGCCTATCTCTTTCTTGGCATGGAAAGGGCGCTTGGCGTAACTGCCATGCCTCCAAGTGACGTGCAGCGAAGTTCGAGCGGGAGCATCCTTCCCGAAGAGTAGACCGCGTCCACGGTGTCATCGATACCTACCGCGTTGTAATATCCTCCGAGGATCATATCCGCGCAGATGAATGCCTGGGATGCAAAGGAACCGTTCCTTGTGTGGCATGGGATCTCAACTATCGCCTGCACAAGGTCGCAGACCAGCCCCATCGCATTCTGGAACATGATGGCCCCGGCATCGGCAGCCTGACGTGCCGAACCTCCCGCTGCCTCGACCACAGCTCCCGCTCCCATGGCTCCTGCCGCGCCTATCTCGACCTGGCATCCGCATACTTCGGCGGCAAATGTGCCCCTGGTCGCAAGTACCCAGCCTATGGCACCCGCCGCCCACATTGAACGGACGACAACCTCGCGGGGCTTATTCATGTCCTCAAGCATCGTCACCATCACTCCGGGGATGACCCCTGCAGAGCCGCCCGTCGGAGCGGCGCACACTATTCCCTGCCCGCTGTTGACCTGCATAGCTGCCATTGCACGTGCCGCCGCTCTTGTATGTATGCCGCCAAGGGCGAGGCGGCCTTCCTTTTCTGCTTTCATTATTTTTTTTGCAGCGGGATCCAGGAGGAACATCTGCGGACTCTCGTCTGAGAGCCCAAGAACGACTGAATCTATCATCACCTGGAGCCGCCTGTCCATTTCGGCGTCAAGGGTCTCTTTGGGCATGCATAGCAGGGCTGATTCGAACTCAAGCGCGGCCTCGCCCAGGGTAAGCCCCTTCTCTTCGGCATATTTGACCATCTCCTCGCCCGAGGTGAAGATCCGCTCTCCCCTGACAGGGAAAAAGACAGGGATGGCGCAGTAGCAGCCGAAAAGTTCCTTTTCGGACTTCAGTTTTTCAATGACCGAAGAGTCAACGGGAGCGGGCGTTGACAAAAGCAGCATCGCCCTGCCGTCTTTTTCACCCACAGATACTTTGCCGGACTTTTCAAGTATCTCTCTGACGTGCGCCGACCTTTCCGCGGGAACTTCAACAGATAGCCAGTAAGCGTCGCCGGTCATTTCGGCCTCCCATCCGTTGAGCCAGCGGAAGAGCAGGGCTCCGCCTCCTGTGGAATCCGCAACGGCAGAAAATATTGATCCGTCCTTCAGCTTCGCCTCGATCTTTATGCTGTTTGGATGACATGCCTCCGGGAAACTTTTAACAATAAACTTAATGTCCACTCCGTATGATGGAAAAAGGTCAAAGGCACTTTTGAAACGGGGATCGGTGAGCGGAAGGTCAAGGGTTCCCATTATCAGGGCCAGGTCGCTTCCCTGTTCGTGATAGACCTCCGCTATGGAGGATGCCGGTTCAAATGTGAATGAAATTTCGCAGGGCAGCTCGCCTATCATGCTGCGGCACATCTTTGCTATGTGGTAGGGGCCTGCTGTGTGCGAACTTGAGCTTCCTGGCATGACCGGACCTATGACGTTGTTCAGAATGCTTGCGGTTGTCATCTTATTTTGCCTCCCTGTGGATGTTTATTTTGGTTTCCTGCCATCTGTAAAAATATCACATTCAGTCCACGCTGTCATTAATTTTAAAGATTGGGGTTGTTAATTACACAGAACTTGACTACAATGCTTGCCAACAAAGCCATTCACAAAACAACCTGAAAAGAGGTCTTGTCTCTTGGAAAAGAGCAATAACAAAATCTCTGCATTTCTCGAACGCAAAGGGGTAGAGTTCTCCTTCAAACGCTACTTTGTTGACGCGCTCGGAGCAATGGGAGTAGGCCTGTTCTCATCATTGATAACCGGGCTTATCCTCAAGACCATCGGCACAAAGGCAGGGATACCGATACTGGTGGAATTCGGCGGCCTGGCAAGCTCCATGACGGGTGCGGCAATAGCAGTTGCCATAGCACAGGCTCTCAAAGCCCCTGCGATGGTGGTCTTCTCCTGCGTGGCCGTAGGTTTTGCGGGCAATACATGGGGAGGTCCCGTCGGGGCTTTTATCGGAGCTGTCGTAGCATCTGAAGTCGGTAAGATCATATCGAAAGAGACAAAGATAGATATCATAGCGACGCCTTCGGGAACGATTATCGCGGGCATGGCTGTGGCAAAGCTGGCCGGTCCCACAATAAGCGCGATGATGACCGGGATCGGGATAATAATAATGAACGCCACGGAACTTCAGCCTGGCCCGATGGGAGCTGTCGTATCCGCGATAATGGGAATGATACTCACCCTTCCCATATCAAGCGCTGCGATCGCCGTCGCGCTGAACCTTTCAGGACTTGCCGCCGGAGCAGCAACAGTAGGATGCTCGACACAGATGATAGGTTTTGCGGTTATGAGTTTCAGGGAAAACGGCCTTTCCGGGCTGCTATCGCAGGGAATCGGGACATCCATGCTCCAGATGCCCAATATTGTGAGACATCCGTTGATCTGGGTCCCCCCCACTCTTGCGAGCCTTATCCTGGGGCCGATATCGACACTTGTTTTTAAAATGGAGAATATCCCTTCCGGCGCGGGAATGGGAACAAGCGGTTTTGTCGGTCAGTTCGGGGCGATAGATGCTATGGGAAGCAGCCCTGCGGTACTGATGCAGATAGGCCTCATGCATTTCCTGCTGCCCGCAGTCACTACCCTTGCAATAGCAGAGATAATGAGGAAGGTCGGACTTATAAAGCAGGGAGACATGAAGCTTGACCTGTAGTTTTAAGAAAGCTGCATAATTTTATAAGAAAAAACATCCAAAATACAAGGAATACTGAACAAAAGCAGGAGCAACAGCTCCTGCTTTTGTTATGAGAGGTATAATTATGATGCTGTTGATGCAATTTACCCTCTTACAGACAAAGACAGCGCGGAGGTGTTGAAAATGGCACACAACCACACTCATGGATCTCCTTACTCAAGGCTTACCGAGAGGCTGAACAGGTTTCCCCAGGGAGCCCCGGCTTCAAAACTCCTGTTCGACATACTTAAGATCCTGATGTCCGAAAAAGAGGCCGGGCTGATGGCCCAGCTCCCAATAAAACCATTCAGGGCAAAACAGGCGGCAGAAATATGGAAGCTCCCTGAAAAAGAGGCGCACAAAGTCCTGGATGAACTTGCAGGGAGAGCAATACTTGTGGATATCGAGCAGAACGGGGAGCAGATATATGCAGTACCGCCTCCTATGGCGGGCTTTTTTGAATTCTCGCTTATGAGGGTAAGAGAAGACATCGATCAGAAAACTCTCAGCGAACTCTTCCAACAGTACATCTCTGTCGAAGAAGATTTCATGAAGGACCTTGTCTGCAGCGGAGATACACAGATGGGAAGGATATTCCCGCAGGAACCTCAGATACCGGATGAATACGCACTCCATGTACTGGACTATGAGCGCGCCACAAACGTAATAGAGACCGCGTCACACATTGGGATAAGCATGTGCTACTGCCGCCACAAGGCTTTCCATATCGGCACTGTATGCAACGCCCCTATGGATATATGCATGACTTTCAACACTTCAGCCGCCACCCTGATAAAGCACGGACATGCGAGACAGGTCGATGCCGCTGAATGCAAAGACCTCCTGCAGCAGGCATACGAGCATGACCTTGTACAGTTCGGCGAGAACGTCCGCGAAAGGGTCAATTTTATCTGCAACTGCTGTTCATGCTGCTGTGAAGCGCTTCTCGCAATAAGGCGTTTCGGAGTCGCCCAGACGATCTGCTCAAACTTCATTACAAAAGTTGACCGGGAGAGCTGCATAGGCTGCGGAAAATGTGAAAAAATATGCCCTGTTGAAGCAATAGAAATGGTCGGGGAAGGTCCCGGAAGGAAAGCCGCAGTTGACGAAAAGAAATGCATCGGCTGCGGAGTATGCCTGAAGCACTGCCCGGCAGGAGCCCTGATCTTCCAACCACGCCCCAACAGGCTGATCACACCCCTTGACACCACTCACAGGGTGGTCGTTATGGCCACAGAAAGAGGGCTGCTTCAGGAACTTATCTTCGACAATAAAGTGCTCTTCAGCCACAGGCTCCTTGCAGGCGTACTCGGAACGATACTCAAAATGCCCGGGCTGAAAAGGAGCTTAGCCCAGGCGCAGCTGAAGTCGCGTTATCTGGAGACCCTTATAGAAAAGCAAAAGTCATCAAAATAATCTCTCTGGGAGTGTGAGGTCATGACAAAAAAAATGATTGCTCTGGTAAAGGAAAGGCCGGAACCTGGACTGTGGATGCGCGAGGCAGATATGCCCGAAGTAGGCCCCGATGACGTTCTTATCAAGATCAAGAAGACTTCCATCTGCGGCACTGATCTCCACATCTACAACTGGAACGAATGGTCAAAAAAGACCATAAAGACCCCTATGACCATAGGTCATGAGTTCGTCGGAGAGATAGTACAGACCGGCAGCCATGTCCGGGGCTGGGAGATAGGCGAAAGGGTCTCCGGAGAGGGACACATCGTCTGCGGCACCTGCAGAAACTGCCTGGCCGGGAGACGGCACAACTGTCCGAACACCATCGGCGTCGGAGTCAACAGGAACGGGGCTTTTGCGCAATACCTTTCGATACCCAAGACGAATGTCTGGAGATGCGCTCCAGAGATACCCGATGACATCGTATCCTGCTTCGATCCTCTCGGAAACGCCACCCACACGGCACTTCAGTTCGACCTCATCGGTGAGGACGTTCTGATTACAGGCGCCGGCCCCATTGGAATGATGGCCGCGGCGATATGCAGGCACGTCGGAGCAAGAAACGTAGTGGTGACAGACCTCAACGATTACAGGCTCTCACTTGCAAAAGAGATGGGAGCTACAAGAACTGTCAACGTAAAGAGGGAAAAGTTAAGGGACATCTTCGATGAGCTTGGAATGAGGGAGGGCTTCGATGTGGGACTTGAAATGTCCGGAAGCCCGAAGGCATTCTCAGACATGGTCGACCACATGTTCAACGGAGGCAGGATAGCGCTTCTGGGGCTTCTTGAACCGGGGACCGTGATAGACTGGGACAAGGTCATATTCCACGGACTTACCCTCAAGGGGATATATGGCCGGCAGATGTATGAGACGTGGTACAAGATGACTACGATGCTCCAGAGCGGACTGGACATAAGCCGTGTCATAACCCACAGGTTCGATGTCATGGATTTCGAAGAGGGTTTCAGGGCAATGAACAGCGGCGAATCGGGCAAGGTGGTCCTGGATTGGCAGAACGTTTGATGAACGGGGGAACGAGATAAATGAAAAGCGCGATAGGGATCATAACCAAAACGATAGAAGAGATAAAAGAGCAGGGATTATATAAATCCGAGAGAGTCATAACAACTCCTCAGAGGGACATCATCGATACAACAACTAACTTCGGTGTCATAAACATGTGCGCAAACAACTACCTAGGCCTTGCAGACTCCCCCAGAGTCATCAGGGCGGCAAAAGAGGCTTACGACAGATGGGGTTACGGACTCGCCTCGGTACGCTTCATCTGCGGCACACAGCAGATACACAAGGATCTCGAAGCAGCTATAAGCGACTTCCTTGGTATGGAGGATACTATCCTCTATTCATCATGCTACGACGCCAACGGAGGTGTATTTGAACCCATACTGGGCGAAGGCGACGCCGTCATAAGCGATGAACTGAACCACGCGAGCATCATCGACGGGATCC
>JBFXIQ010000079.1:0-5796 GCA_050175815.1 Synergistaceae bacterium | reverse complement strand
GAAGGCTTTCGGGGAATTTATAAAGAAATTCCATTCAAAGACCTCCCTGATCTACATTTCGTTTATCTAACAGGGAAGTTTTTTAGAGAACAGCTCTTACCCTCTCTGCTCTCTCCTTGGGCAGCCATTGGTCGAGCAGTTCAGGGTTTTCCCGGAGCAGCCATTTCGCAGCTTCGTTGTGGCTGGCTTTTTTCTCGTCAAGATATGCGAGTGCTTCGGATATCAACTTGCTGCCCGTTTTGTATTTTTTAAAGAACTCCAGCAGATCAGGAGCTTTTTTTGCAAAATATTTGCTGCTCACGATCTTGAGCTGCTGAGACGGAAAGGCGCAGCCTCCCTTTTCGAAAAGTTCTTTGCTGTATGGTTCGTCCTCAAGCAGTACGATATCCAGTTTTCCGCTGACCCAGGTAGGTTCGTAACAATATCCCACCCAGGGTTCGCCCAGGTTATATGCGGCTACGAGCGACGCAAAAAGAGTAGCTTCGCTTCCAAGACGAGCGTAGTTGTAATTTTTGTTAAGTCCGTACAGCTCATATTTTTTGTATAACACCTCGTCAGCCATCCATCCGGGGATCGAGCCGTAGATCCTTCCTTTGCTCTTATCCTCGTCATCCGGGAATACGTTGTGGTATTTTGCCAGATCCTTTACTGTCTTAAGGCCGGGAGCTAAAGGCTTGATGCCTCGCTTTGCGTCACCTTCAATGACGTACCTTGGGACATAGAGTCCCTGCTTGCTGTCCGGAGCCAGGATCCCGACGTCGACAATGTCTCCGTTCGCGACGTCTTTAGGATATGTCGCGACGTTGTCTGTCCAGCTTTCGATATCCAGGTCGACGTCTCCGGCTATTATTGCCTGCCAGTTCATGGTTGAAGAGGCTGTCGAAGTTTTGAGCACATACCCGTCATATGCGTTCTCAACGATCACCCTTGCTATCTCGTTGTGAAGCTTCTGGCTGTCCCATCCGTTGTCTGTGACCACTATCTCCGTTTTTGCAAATGCTTGAACGGGCATTGCAAAAATCAGGGCCATCACTAAGAGCAAAAGTGTACCTTTCAGTTTTTTATTCATCTGCATCCCTCCGTTTATATAATTCCAACACTCCTATTCTCACATAAAGTTGTTGCTTTTTCAAGTTAAAACATCGTATATTTGAAATTATTTCATGTGAACGTCAGGTTTTAGTCTCGGTTTGTTAATAATCTAAGGGGTCTTTTATCAGGAGGGTTTGCAGGAAATATTTTACCCTGGAATAGCTGCCCTCGTCGCCCACAAAATAGAGAACGTCGCCCTCTTCAAGAAGTGTCGAGCTCCCGGGGGAAAGGATGAGCGATCCTTTCTTCTTTATCGCCACCACTGTCGCTGAGGTCGACTGCCAGAAGCAAAGTTCGGATATTTTTTTCCCTATTGAGGGGAGCTTTCCTTCAAGGGTTATCTCAAAGGGGATGAAAGGGTTTGTAGAGCGGAAACGTTCTGTCAGGTCAACAAGCCTCTCGACCTCTTCCTTCAGCTCCGCGATTTCGCGTATCTGCTTTTCTGCCTTCTCGATGATGCTGTTCTTGAGAAAGGAAAGGGTCCTCGCGTCACGCCTCCTTGAAATGAAGAGCAGTGCGTTTTCCCTGGACTTCACAGTGACCCCGCTTCCCTTCTCGGCCTCTACTATTCCCAATTCCGCAAGGACGCATACTGCCTTTCTTGCAGTCTCTGACGAGACCTGATACTGAGATGCAAGGGAGGAGCGCGCGAAAATCTTATCGCCGACCTGATAGCTGCCTTCGGCTATCCTTGATGCTATATCGGAAGCGAGCTGCTGGTAGCGAGATTCGTGATCTGTTTTAGGGCTCATTTTAGGGACCCCTTTCCTTTTGTAAGTATTTTTTCCTGCTTTTCGTACGGACTAGAATATCTCACATATACGCAATTGTATCAAATCGTTATAAAATTACTTGCAACATTTTGCTTTATATGGTAAAAAACGACTAGTGATAGCGGTAATGAGGAGGGTAGGGTATTTAAGTCTATCATCACAAACCAAGTCAAGCATTTTCAAGTCTGACCTAACTGTATTACAGTTATACGAAGGCCATACGGACAGCCGGGTCAAATGCCGAACTAGCGATTGTGATATCGTGTTGATGAGCTTAAGCTCAAATTTTGTTGCGGAGACCTCCGCGAAATTGTGTTCATAAGTTTTGAGTACTTGTGAATGGTCGACATGAGCAGTAAAAGTATATATTACTGTATAGGCTCAAATAAACTACCAATATTTGTATATAACATCAATCAAATTAAAGTAGGGATCATGTATCAAGTACAACTATCCTGCCCTTTTCAAGAGAGAGGCGGGTGGTTGTTTTTTATTTTAAGGGGCGCGTGGCAGGCACCCCGAGTGGATGAACACTCATGCGGAGGCCATTTTCAGAAAGGAGCCTGAGATGGCCGAGAAAATAAAACTGTATGGTTTTAACAACCTTACTAAAACGCTTAGCTTCAATATTTATGATGTGTGCTATGCCAAGACAGAAAGAGAAAAGAACGAATACGTGGCATATATAGATGAACAGTACAACGCAGAGCGTCTCACCAACATTCTCTGCGATGTTACCGATATGATAGGTGCCCATGTTCTGAACATTTCAAAGCAAAACTACGATCCTCAGGGAGCAAGCGTTACCATCCTGATTTCCGAAATGCCTATGCCGCCCGAGACACTTGACCCTTCGTGCAACTGTGGTCTGGATATACTCTCAAAGCGCGAGACTGTATGCGGCCACCTGGATAAGAGCCACCTCACGGTCCACACATATCCTGAATTCCATCCGAACCAGGCGATATCGACCTTTCGCGTTGATATTGACGTATCCACCTGTGGCAAGATATCCCCGCTGAACGCCCTGGACTACCTCATCGGAAGCTTTGACTCCGATATTATTACGATCGACTACCGTGTCAGAGGTTTCACCCGTGAGATGGACGGGCGCAAGTGCTACATAGACCACAAGATAGCCTCGATACAGGATTTCATTGACGCAAAGACCCTGCAGGAATATGACGCGCAGGATATAAATGTTTATCAGTCAAACATTTTTCATACTAAGATGCTGATAAAGGAACTTCACCTTCAGAACTACCTCTTCAACAATGATGTGCTTGAATTTACCCCCAAAGAGAGACTGGAGATAACCAACAGGCTCCGCAGGGAGATGATAGAGATCTACACGGGAATGAATGTCTATGAATAGACAGGACAGGACTCCCATCTATGATGCTCTTCAGCAATATATAGACAACAGGATAGTTTCCTTTGATGTGCCGGGTCACAAACAGGGCAAGGGACATAAGGCCCTTGTCGATGCCTTCGGACAGAAGTGCATCTCTATGGACCTCAATTCAAGCAAGCCCCTGGACAACCTTACACACCCGACAGGAGTCATAAGGGAGGCAGAGATCCTGGCCGCAGAGGCCTTCAGGGCAAGTCAGGCCTTCCTTATAACGAACGGCACGACTGCAGCGGTGCAGAATATGATATTTTCATGCTGCAGGCAGAATGACAAGATCATCATGCCGAGAAACGTCCATAAGAGCGTGATAAACGCAATGGTGATCTGCGGCGCCGCTCCTGTTTATGTGAACCCGGGGACAGAACCTGAACTTGGTATAAGCCTGGGCATGTCAGTGAGCGATGTAAAAAAGGCAGTGTCGGAAAATCCCGATGCCAAGGCAATATTTGTAAACAACCCCACCTATTACGGTGTCTGCAGCGACCTGAGAGAGATAGTCAAAATTGCCCATGATGCGGGCATGCTCGCCCTTATCGACGAGGCACACGGAACGCACCTCTACTTTGGAGAGGACCTCCCCCTTTCGGCTATGGACGCGGGAGCGGATATGTCAGCAGTCAGCATACACAAAACGGGAGGATCCCTTACTCAAAGCTCAATGCTGCTGTTGGGGCCGGCCGTAGATGCCGAGGCTGTGAGACAAATAATAAACCTGACACAGACGACGAGCGGCAGTTACCTTCTGATGGCGTCGCTCGACATAGCGAGGAAGAACCTCTTCCTCCACGGCAAAGAGATATTCGAAAGGGTATGTTCGCTAAGCGAATATGCGAGGGAAGAGGTAAACAAGATCCCCGGCCTCAGGGCCTTCGGAAAAGAGATAATCAACGGAGAGACAGTCTTCGATTTTGACAGGACCAAACTGAGCATACACACCCGCGCGATGGGTCTTGCAGGAATAGAAGTATATGACATCCTGAGGGATGAATTTGGAATACAGATAGAATTTGGGGACATAGGCAACGTCCTGGCCATTATTTCAGTGGGTGACAGGGAACTTGAAATTGAGAGGCTCCTTGGAGCTCTGGCAGAGATACAGCGCCGCTTCAGCCGCGACCCGATGAACATGCTAGACCACGAATACATAGATCCGCAGGTGGCTATGACTCCCCAGCAGGCTTTCCATGCAAATAAAAGAAGCGTTCCCATAAAGGAAAGCCTCGGAATGATAAGTGCGGAACTTGTAATGGCATATCCGCCCGGTATCCCGATACTTGCGCCCGGAGAGCGGCTGACGGCCGAGATAATCGACTATATCAGGTATGCCAAGGAAAAGGGATGTGTCATGACCGGTACCAAGGACATGGACATGAACAATATCGAGACAGTGGAGGGATAAAAATGGAATACTGGTATACAGAAGAACACAGCGAAAACGTCAGATTTTCCATAAGGGTCGATAAACAGCTTTATTCAGCGAAGAGCACATTCCAGCGGATAGACGTCTTTGAAGCCGAGGAGTTCGGGCGTTTCCTCACACTTGACGGACTTATGATGCTTACGGAAAAGGATGAATTCATATACCACGACATGATAGTCCATGTCCCGATGGCGTCGAACCCCGACATAAAGAAGGTCCTTGTTATAGGAGCCGGCGACGGCGGCACTGTCCGTGAGCTGACCAGATACAGTACGATCGAGAAAATAGACATGGTTGAAATTGACAAGATGGTAGTCGAGGCATGCCTTGAATACATGCCGCAGACTTCATCGAAGCTCTCGGACCCCAGGGTCACCATATACTATGAGGACGGGCTGAAGTTCGTACGGGACAAGGTCAACATCTATGATCTGATAATAGTCGACAGCACAGACCCGTTCGGCCCGGGAGAAGGACTCTTCACAAAAGAATTTTACGGCAACTGCTATAAGGCGCTGACAGAAGAGGGTATCCTCGTCAACCAGCACGAGTGCCCCTATTACGAGAGTTACGCAATGTCGATGAAGAGGGCCCACAAAAGGATCAGGGAGTTCTTCCCTGTTACAAGGGTCTATCAGGCCCACATTCCTACATATCCGTCAGGTCATTGGCTTTTCGGCTTCGCATCCAAGAAAAAGGATCCGATTAAGGATCTTGATGTGAACAGATGGAACAGCCTCGGCATAAAGACAAAGTATTACAACACGGACCTCCATAAGGGCTGCTTCGCGATACCGACCTATGTAAAGGAACTGCTTGATGACGCCGATAAAGAATAACAGCCCGATGGTCTTCATAGGATGCGAAAGCAGTTATGACGAGGCGGATATTGTTATATTCGGTGCTCCCTTTGACGGCACGTGCAGCTACAGGCCCGGCTCGAGGTTTGCCGGGTCTGCCATCCGCAGCGAATCATACGGCATAGAGACATACTCTCCCTATCTTGAAAGGGATCTTACAGATCTCTCTGTCTTTGATGCGGGGGAACTGGACCTACCCTTCGGCAATACCTGCGAAGTCCTTGAAAGGATCGAAGA
>JBFXIQ010000078.1:0-5871 GCA_050175815.1 Synergistaceae bacterium | reverse complement strand
GTTATCTCTGCGGAAGAGGGATCCATAAGTAACAAACGGTTTTCAGGAACAAATGGCGCATATAGTTCGCGCATTATCGAACGGGCTTCTTCAGAGACTGCTCCTACAACTACCCTATCAGGGTGCAGGCAGTCCTCTATTGCCATTCCCTCTTTGAGGAATTCGGGGTTTGAAAGGACTTCGAGGTTTATCTTCTCAAGTCCTCTCTCATGCATGTGGGCTCTTATGCGCTTCCAGAGCAGTGTTCCTGTCCCGACAGGAACGGTGGATTTGACTACGATGAAACAGGAGTGGTCTATGCATGAGCCTATGCTGTCCAGCGCGTTGAGTACTTGTGCAAGGTCCGCGCTGCCATTGCTGGAGGGCGGGGTGCCAACTGCTATGAAGCAAAGCAGGGCATTTTTGATCCCCTCTTTGATATCAGTAGAAAAAGAGAGTCTTCCGGCTTCCCTGTTTTTTTTGACCAGTTCTTCAAGTCCCGGTTCGTATATCGGTATTATGCCACTGTTTAGGTCTTCGATCCTTTTTTTATCGATATCCACGCAGCAGACATCGTTGCCTTTTTCTGCAAAACAGGTCCCTGTTACGAGACCCACATAGCCGGTGCCTACAAAACAGATTCTCATATATTATGGTCCCCCTCAGCTTTTTATTGTCAGCATTGTGATCCCAAGAAGGATCGCCCCTATGCCCACTATCCTCATCATCGTTATTTTTTCCTTAAAAATAAAGAAACCGACGAAGAGAAGAATAAGATAGACAAGGCCGGACATCATGGGGTATGCCAGGGTCAGGTCTGTTCTTGAAAGGGCTGCTGCCATAAAAAAGAACGAGATCCCGAACATGCCGAGTCCGAGGATTATCCAAGGGTTGAGTAGGATCTTGAGTATGCCTGCGATAAGTCCGGAAGAGACAATAGAGGTGTCGCCTCCGTAGGCGTGCTTCATTACCGTGCTTCCTGCAGCATTTGTCATTGCTGAGGCGATCAGGAGCAAAAGGCTTATTTTGTCCATTTCTATTCCTCCTCCTGCAGTGCGAGAGTGCCTGCCCGTCCGGTCATTGTTCCGATCCTGATCTTGCATTCCGCTGGATCTGAGTCTCTTGCGTAGTCTGCCAAAGTATGGAATACTGTGCCGTTTTCCTTTGCACTTATAATAAATTTCTCAAAAACACCTATTTTTGAAAGGCCTTCCATCTCTGCGTGGACTGTAAGGACATTCCACTCATTATCCATCCCTTCGAGCCATACATCCCCTATCGAATCATCGTCTATGCCGGGAAGTCCGAGTATCTCGTCCATTGTGGGAAGTGTGGTAGGGATCTGCACAGGCGAATATGATCTTCCTTTGAAAATAGGGATGAATGGAGAGTGCCCCCTTGTGTCGCTGCAGTATTTAAGTCCGGCTTCCTCCTGTACCTCAAGGCTCACCGAGGACACCTGCCATCCCGGAGCTGCGCAGGAGAGTGGCTTGCTTCCCGAGAGTCTTTCGAACATCTCTGCGGACCTTTCAAACAGCGAGAAGAATTCATTTTTTGTTATCCCGGGCAGCTCATCCTGCACATAGACGTGATCCCATGCGTGCACACCGCAGTCATGCCCTTCATCGGAAGCACGGACAAAGATATCGGGTGCGGAAGGAACTATCATCGGCGCAGGAAGAAGCGTTCCGTACATCAGCGTTTTGATGCCGTAGGTCGAAGGGGCTTTTGTCCTCATCATTTTCGAAATAAAGCCCTTTCTGAATATCCTTCTTATTGCTTTGCCTGAATTATCCGGCCCGAATGAGAAAAATATCGAAGCTTTTATCCCATGTCTCTCAAAAAGGTCAAGCATCTGCGGGACACCTTCCCGGTATCCCCGCAAAGTATCTATGTCGACTTTGATCGCGAGCTTTTTCAATCCAGGTTTTCCCCGGCTGCGTACCAGCTGATAGTTCTGTTCAGAAGCTCACGCATTCCGGTCCGCGGTTTCCATCCGAGGAGCGTATCCATTTTTTCCACTGAAGGCAGACGGTTCTGCATGTCGTCATATGTTTTACCGTAGTACGTGTCGGCTGATATTATTTCAAGCTCTGCTTTTACGGCCTTTTCACTGTAGACCGGGAATTTTTTCATCTCTTCGATCAGCATCTCCGCAAGCTCCCTTATGGAGTAGTTGTTGCCCGGGTTGCCGATGTTGAATATCTGGCCTTCCGCCTTATTGTCCTTATTCTCTATTATCGCGGTAAGTCCTTCTATCCCGTCGCCTACCCAGGTGAAGCTCCTTCTCTGCTCGCCGCCGTTGACAAGAGAGATCTTTCCGCTGTTGAGGACGTTGTATATCATCTGTGTGACCGAACGGGCCTTGTTCTCACTGGCATCACTGAAGGTGTCCAGCCTGGGACCGACCCAGTTGAAAGGTCTGAAGATGGTGAAACTGAGTCCTTCCTCCTGCCCGTATGCGAATATGAGCCTGTCCATCATCTGCTTGCTGCAGCTGTATATCCATCTCATTTTGTTTATCGGACCAGTGATAAGGGGACTTTCGTCCTCTTTAAGGCTGCTGTCTCCGCTCATGCCGTAGACCTCGGATGTTGAGGGGAAGATTATTCTTTTTTTATATTTTGAACAGAGCCTTACCATTTTAAGGTTCTGCTCGAAATCGAGTTCAAATGTCCAGATCGGTTTCTGCAGATAATAGGCAGGTTTTGCAATGCCGGCCAGCGGCAATACGATATCCGAAGATTCTACCTGATCTTCGAGCCATTTTACGTCTTTGAAGATGTCTCCTGCTGTGAATTTGAAATTTGGATGATTTATGAAAGGTCCGAGGTTGTCAGACCTAAGGTCAAAGCCCTGGACTTTCCACCTGTTGTCATCGCAAAGGGCTTCCATCAGGTGAGTGCCGATAAAGCCGTTAACGCCGGTGATAAGTATTTTCTTCATATTTTATACATCCCTTTCAGGTTCGCCTTCAGGCTGGATCTTCAGGATCCTCAGCAGTCCGCTGCCGGTTCCCACAAGCATTGGCGATCCTTCCTTTATTTTGCCCGGTTCAAATGTGCCTTTTTCCGGGAGAGCTTTCCAGATAAAAAACTTTTTGCCTTCCCAGTGGGTAAATGCTCCGGGGAAAGGGTGTGTAAGCGCTCTTACGAGGTTATATATTTCATCGGCGGATCTGCTCCAGTCAATTTCTCCGTCTTCAGGCCTGCGTCTTCCAAATTTTGTCGCTTTTGACTCATCCTGGGGATACCTCTTTGCAGTTCCGTTTTCAAGCGACGGAAGGGAGGAACGCAATATCTCCCTGGATGCCTCTGTCACCTTAAGGAAAACATCGTGAGCGGTGTCCTCAAAATTAATTGGAACAGACTTTTGCGCTATGATCTCTCCCCTGTCTGCGAATTCTGTCATCACGTGGAGCGTGGCACCGGTTTCCTTTTCCCCGTTTATCACTGCCCAGTTTACGCAGGCCCGCCCTCTGTATTTCGGGAGGAGTGCGCCGTGGATATTGTATGCCCCAAGTTCAGGAATATCCAGCACCTCTTTGGGGATCATCGTTCTGTAATAGAAAGATAAGATCAGGTCGGTTCCGATCTGCCTCAAATGCTCTGTCTCCCTGCTGTCTATCTTAGTAGGAGTACGGACTTCTATCGAATTATTTTGGGCTGTTTCCTTTACCGAGCGGAACCATATCTCTTCGCCGGGGTCGTCCTCGTGGGTGTAAACGACAACAACATTTGCGCCCTCTCTTATAAGGTCATCAAGACAGGCACTTCCGACCTCACTGTATGCAAATACCGCTATTCGGGGCCTGCTCTTATTCTCCGTTTTCATGCTCAAATATTTTCCTGACGGAGTATCTTGGTCTCCGGCTTACTTCTCTGT
Source organism: Synergistaceae bacterium (assembly GCA_050175815.1). Lineage (GTDB taxonomy): Bacteria > Synergistota > Synergistia > Synergistales > Synergistaceae > Caenicola. Next base: position 2,007 of record JBFXIQ010000078.1, on the reverse strand, counting down.
AGATCCTGCCGACATATTCACCTGTTATTCCAAGACTGAAGAGCGTGATCCCGGTAAGCATGAACTGTATCGCCATAAGTGTGAAGAGTCCTTCCGCCTCGGGTCCGATGAAGATACGCCTGAGGAGCATGTAGAGTACCAGCAGCGAGGAGAGCAGGGAGATGAGCATTCCTGCCATGGTAACGAACTGTAGCGGGACTATCGAGAAGCTTGTCATCAAATCAAAATTGAGCCTTATCAGCTGGAATAGCCCGTACTTGGATGTTCCCATCTCACGTTCCCTGTGAGCCACAGGTATTTCTATCGGGTTGGCTGCGAATTTCTGTCCCAGTGCAGGGATAAAGGTTGTAGATTCCCTGCTGATATTTATTATCTCAACGATCCTTCTGCTGTACCCTCTCAGCATGCAGCCGTAGTCTCGGATATTCAGCTTTGCGATCCTGTTGGTGATCCTGTTGACCATTTTGGATGCTACTTTTCTGAAGAGGGGATCCTGTCTTCCCTTCCTGTAAGTTCCGACCAGGTCATGCCCTTCGTCCATTTTAGCCACTATATTGGGGATCTCTTCGGGGGGATTCTGCAGATCTGCGTCAAGAGTGATGATAATATCTCCCTTCACATGCTCAAATCCCGCCATGATCGCCATGTGCTGGCCGAAGTTTCCGTTGAGGTCTATAACCCTGACCTCGGGATGTGAAAGGTAGAGATCGTAGAGTATTCCAAGCGTCGAATCCTTGCTCCCGTCGTTTATGAAAATAATCTCAAAGGGCCTGCCCATGTCGGTCATGACAGGGTAGAGGCTATCAAACAGCGGATGGAGCGATTCTTCTTCGTTATAGGCAGGTACTACTATTGATATCTCAGGTTTCATATATCAGCTCTTCTTTCCGCAGACTTCGAAAATGGCCTCGACAACGTCTAGCGCGTCTTTGTCTGTCATGGCAGGGAAGAGCGGGAGCGAAACGATCCTATCAGAGACGTACTCGGCCTCAGGCAGGCTTCCCCTGTCCAGTCCCGTGGCTTCCTTATAGCAGGTGAAAAGATGTATTGCCTGATAGTGGAGGGCCGTTCCTATGTTTCTCTTTTTCATCTCTGCCATGAAATCGTCCCTTGACAGGCCCAGACTGTCGATGTCTACGAAGGGGGTGAAAATGTGCCAGCTGTGCTCGTGCTCCCATGGTGCAGGTTTTGGAAGGATCAATCCTTTGGCTTTTGGAAGTTCTTCCATATAGAAAGAGACGATCTCTTTTCTTCTTGAATTGAATGACGCTAGCTTCCTCAGCTGCGAATCTCCTATCGCCGCCTGGATGTCCATCATCGTATATTTCAGACCGGGGAAGAATATGTCGTAGTTTGAACTTCCCTTTGCGGCATATCTGTTCCAGGCTCCCTTTGACATTCCGTTCTGCCTCAGGACGGCAGCTTTTTCAGCCATTTCTTCGTCTCCGGTGCATATCATGCCGCCTTCGCCCGTGGTTATGTTTTTCGTGGGGTGGAAGCTGAATACTGATGCCCTGCGTTTGCCTCTGTCTGCGCCTATCATTCTGCCTTTGTAGGATGCCCCCAGGGCATGTGCGGCATCTTCGATCACGGCCAGATCATATTTTTCAGCTATTGCTTCTATTCTGTCCATGTCGCATGGCATGCCCGCGAAATGGACAGGTATTATCGCTTTTGTATTTTTAGTGACGGCCTTTTCAATATTGTCAGGGTCAATGTTCAGGGTGTTCCTGTCGATGTCTGCCAGCACGGGTTTTGCTCCAACGAACATTATTGTGTTCACGGTAGCAGCGAATGTCATCGGGGTTGTTATCACCTCGTCGCCGGGCCCTATGCCAAGGGCAAGCAAAACTGTGTGAAGTCCGGCTGTGGCAGAATTTACCGAGAGAGACCATGAAGCACCGGTGTATTTTGAAAAGTTTTCTTCAAAACGGATAGTTTTGGGACCCATTGCCAGCCAACCTGAACGTATTGACTCCACTACATCATTTATTGCATCTTCTGCTA
>JBFXIQ010000077.1:0-6028 GCA_050175815.1 Synergistaceae bacterium | reverse complement strand
ATTGTTTTCAAACCCGAGTTGTAAGGGTCATCGTAAAACTGCAACAAATCAGTCAAGTGACCCTAAGCGTCTTAGTTTTACCCTTGTTTTAAAACAACCGTTTCACCATTGCTTCACTACTGTTTCACTACCGTTTCACATAATATTTTTGCACTACTGCTTCACAATCGCTTCACGCGACAGTTTTTGTCGCAGTTTCACTAATGGTTTTCAATTATTTATCGCTTTTTTCTATTACTGATTTAAAATTACTCAGTTTAATTGATAAATTTTTTGCCTTTGAGATAAAATTATCTTGCGTTTCCTTTTCAATATATCCAAGATCTAAAGCTATTTCCATTTGACAGATGAGCTCCATTAAAGAACCGTATGCCATGTTTATGAAGTGCACTTTGTCTTTCTTAGTGTTCCTTGCCGTTCCTTCTGCAATATTTGAAGGTACAGAAATAGCTGCTCTGTTCATCTGATTTATCAAACAAAACTTTTCATCGTGCGGAAAAGTATTTGTGATTTGATAGTTATCTATTACAAGCTCTTTCCCTAGTTGATAAACCTCCAGGTTTTGAAAATAAAAAATCATAGCCATATGAGATCCTCCATAAAACTCGCTATAAAAATTTTTGTAAAACTGGCGATTTCTATCGCCGTGAAGCGATTGTGAAGCGGTAGTGAAACAATTGTTTTCAAACCCGCGGTGCAAACGTACCGCGTGAAACTGCCAAATTATAGATTTTGGCGTGGAACTGCTCATAAAAACATATCGCGTGAAGCGATGGTGAAGCAATTGCTTTTTCTGAATTGTATTTAGACAACGGCTTCGCTATCGTTTCACCATTGTTTCACCATTGCTTCACTATCGTTTCACCATTGTTTCACCATTGCTTCACTACAGCTTCACGGCGATAAAATCGCCGCTTCACCATAGTTGCGGCCAGTTGGCCGCAAGCTGTTATTTGAAAATATAATCTACTGCTGCGACTCCCAGGGTCATCTTATAAAGAATGTCCATTATATCCGTGGCATTGCGCATGCTTGGTGTGAAGACAACTTTTTCTGGGACAACTATGAAATCGCCCTCTTCCAGGATCCTCGGCTTGTTGCCTGCCAGTGCCCTTACGGTGGAGCCGTCAGCTTTCATTATGTAGGTCCTCTTCGGATTTGCGTTTGATGTGTATCCGCCCGCCATCTTCACGTACGTGTTGAATGGCTGCCCCTCCCTGAATACAAATGCGGACGGGGTCAGGACTGAACCTATTACCTGGACCGTTCCGGGCTTTTCGGGAATGTGGAGCCTGTCGCCCTCCTGAAGTTCGATGTCAAACGGGCTGCCCTTGATCATCTTATAATTTTCAGGAAGGTTTATCACCAGACGTCCTGTCGCCTTAAGGCCTTTAAGGGTATCAACGTATTTTTCCTTCTGCGCTATCGAAGCCTGCGCGAATGTCACGTCCTGGGTCTTTACAGCTGTGGAAACCGCCTTGTTTCCTGCCGCCATGACCTCGCGTTCAAGTTTTTCGACCATATCATCTATGTTTTTCTGCTGGTCTTTTCTGATGCTCTCCCTGAGGAATACCGCACCATTTAGAAATGCTCCCTTGGCATAACCGCCCGCCCTTTCGAGCAGGGATGAGAGTTTTTCTCCGCGCTCTACGGCGTAATTGCCGGGGTAGAGTACTCTTCCGGTTATGTTGGCGCTTCTGTATATGTTCCAGTCGGGGACAGTACGTACGAAGAGGTAGTCGTCGCGGTGGAGCACAAACCGCGATGTTCCTTTTGCAGCTTCATTCAGATCAATTTTGATCCTTGTCGTGACAGGTCCTTCCGGGGTGACTTCGACCCTTGTGAGTTCTCCTTCTGTCGCTGCAGTGTAGAGGAGACCTCCGGCACGGTTCAGTATCTCTGTAAGGGTGGTGACTCCCGGTTCAATGGGGTAGACGCCGGGCTGTATGACTGCTCCTGCGATCCTGGCGTTGTATACTCCGCCGGGGACGGCGAATATTTTAAGAAGGTCTCCGTCTTTGAGTATCTGGAGCCTTGCCGCGGTGGAGCTGAGGTCTGATTCAAAAGCTGTCCTGTATGTGTTGTGTTCAACACGGACAAGCTGGATGCGGCCTTTGTAGGCTCCGGCCGTAAGGCCTCCGGAGAGGGCTATGACATCGTTCAGTTTGTTGTCTTTTGCGGTAAGCTCGTATACTGCCGGGCGCTTTACGTTTCCTGCAACAGCCACAAGGGGTCCTACTGTCGGTATGAATATCACATCACCCTCGGCAAGCCTGCTGTCCCCTTTTCTGTCTCCTTTAAGGAGAAGTTCGTATACGTCCAATGTCGCTATCTTTTTGTTGCCGCGCTTTACCTCTATTGCCCTCATTGAACCTGAAAGGGCGGGACCTCCCGCCAGGGAAAGAACGTCTATAAGAGTCGCCATTGATGAAACGGCGTATGCCCCCGGACGTGCCGCATGGCCTGTCACATATACTGTTATAGTATGCAGTTTTCCCATGGTCACGTTAAGTTCAAAATCATTGAGTATCCTTCTGTATGCTGTGTCGATAGTCTTTTGGAGCTCGGAGAATGTAAGTCCTGCCGCGGCAACGGGACCTGCCTGGGGCAGTGTGAGTGTTCCGTCCCTGTCAACTACAAGATTGGCTCTTATCTCTGTGAATCCCCACAGGTTGAGCTTCACTTCGTCGCCGGGGGCAACTACATAGCTTGGTCCGACAGGAGCATAGGCAAGGGTGTTGGTCCTTTTTGTCCTGAAAAAATCAGATCCAAAGCGCACGAGCCTGTCACGGAGGTTGTTGAACATGCTGCTTCCCTTGACCTCCCTTGGGTCAAGGCGGGGAGAAGTCGTTACTGCGGCATCCGGCGCAGAGGTCGTTCCAAGTTTTTCTTCATCGTTGACAGTCTCGTCCACAACGATAGGTTCTGTAGAAGCCTGATCCTCGATATCCGGGAAGTCCGCAGTGCTCTCTGAATCCCCGTTTATCCCGGTATCCGCATCACCGTCTCCCGGAAATCCCACTCCGTTTGCCTCACCGTTCATGCTCAGTGCCTCGGCCGCAGCCTGAACAGCGGCCGCAGATCCGGTTGGCTGTGCGTATGCAGTGATCGGCGAAAATATAGAGAATAGGTAGAGTGAAAGAATGAGCAGGGAGATTTTGCGGCTGGTTTGCATTATTATGTAGGCCTCCGTGGTGTTAAGTTTTTGCTGAGATTATGCGGCTGATACCAGTGATCCCGCCGCGTGAAGCTGGCTATTTTTATCGCCGTGAAGCAGTTGTGAAGCTATGGTGAAGCTATTGTTTTTAGATTTAAGGTTCTTACAACCGCTTCACTACTGCTTCACTATCGCTTCACGCGACAGTTTTTGTCGTAGCTTCACAAAAGTATTGAAACAATCGCTTCACGCGACATAATTTGTCGCAGCATCACAAAAGAATTATATGTAAAAGTTCGCTGCAATACAAGCTGAAAATGTGCCATTGCCACATATTCTGTAAGTTCCTTTATAATAGTGGGCGTTTCTTATTGTCTTTGTCCACGGGGGCTTTTTTAATGATAATAAACAGAAGTAAGTTTTTTTTATGTTCACTCATTTTTCTGTTACTGACAGTTCTTCCCGCATATGCCGCTTCTCCTTCCAATTCGGGGTTGGCGGGGCTTTGGGAGTATCCGACCGCTGACATGCCCGGGGACGGGATGGGGTGGATCTCTTACAGCGATTTTTATCCTTACAGGAGCGGTTCTGCCAGCATCGGGCTCTTTCCGTGGCTTGAGATGAATATCCGGCTTACGGAGTTTGAGACAGCAGACATAATCAGTCCCGGCTACGGACGTTATAAAGACAAGGCTATGGACGTTAAATTTCTGCTTATGGACCAGAAGGGGTCAAGACCTGCCGTTGCTGTCGGAGCGCTTGACATGATGGGTACTGAGATCCGCAAAGCCTATTTCGCGGCGGGAACATGGAGACATAAGGAACTCTCTCTCACTCTCGGTTATGCAACGGATACTTATAACGGTTTTTACGGAGGCATCTCATGGGAACCGGCTGAATGGCTGGAGTTCAAGGCTGAATATTCCCCCCTCGATTATACTCAGGACAGGGTGAGCGGCAAAAAGATCCATCCGGATCCCGCAAAGGAAAAATACAACTTTGGGATAGTGCTGAAAAGCGAGTGGGGACTGAACGGAAGCCTGAGCTGGCAGAGGGACGAGGAGTTCTGCTTTGGTCTGAGCTATGCCTTTGACCTTTCCAAACCTGTATTTGGAGGAAAGAACAAAGCGGAAACACCGGAACCGCTGCTTACTGACTGGAATGAGACCGACTTAGAAAAGATGGCATCGGAGCTGCAGACTGAACTTGGGAAGAAGGGCTTCGGGCTTAGAAATACAGTAGTGCTTGCCGGTGACAAAAAGGTGCACGTCGCTTATGAGAATATCGGATATTCATCCCAGGCTGAGGCGGCCGCACGCGCCATTATACTGACAGCTCACATGATACCGTGGGATACTGAATTTTGCTCTATATCATCGATGGTGAGGGGAACGCCAGTCTCACGGATAGAACTCAACACGGAAAAGATGGCGCTGATAAGGCTGCATAAGCTGAATGCCTATGACCTTGAAGATAAATCTGCAGCATGGGCGCCGAAGACGAAATACGGAACACTTCCCGGAGAAGAGTGGAAGGTCATGGCAGGACCGGGGGAGAGCATCAGGAACGGATCTGCCGACATCCGGATCGCGCTTGCATACGAGCCAAGGATCGACAGGACACTTCAAAATGATTACATGGGAAGGCTGGACATAGATTATATAGGCCGTCTTCGCTCATCCCAGGGATGGGAAGCCTATCTCAAAGTAAGGCAGCCAATCGAAAATGATATTGATATATGGTGGCAGCCAGAGATAAACGACACGACAAGAATATGGAAGGGCGTGCTCAGTTACATTTACAAGCTTGACGAGAGGACTTGGGCACTGGGAGAAGTCGGCTGGCTTGATGAAAATTACTTCGGCGGCAATTTCTGGGGCAGATATTTCCTTGAAGATTCCCCCTTCTGGATCGGCGGAAGGGCCTCCGTGGTAAAGGAGAGGGATTTCAATTCCTTTGCGGGGCTTGCGGAATACAGACGCGATTACTACAACGGGAAAGCCTATTACCTGCCTATCAACGGGGAAAACGACTGGCGTGCCGGATACTGGGCCGAAGTCGGATACCATGATACGACATACAATGCGGACATAATAGCAAGATACGGAAAGTTCATAGATTCCGACAAGGGATACAGGATCGACGCGATAAGGAACTGGAACGACGCCTACGTTGGCTTCTACTTCACTGATACGGACAGGAAGACTGAAGGCAAAAGCTACACAGATGCAGGTATGATGCTTCACCTGCCGCTATCCTTCTGGTACGCGGGTCACCCGAGCAACACATACTGGGATCAGGAGTTTACACTGCTTTCGACATTCAGACTTTTTGCAGGAGTAATGCCCGGCGCCTGGATGACCCCTGAAAGCCTGATCGGTGAGCTGAACCCAAGAAGGCTCAATCAGGAACTGGGGCCGCTCATGGAGAGGCTGATGAGGGATGTAAGGGACGATGGACAGCCGGTGGTCACAAGGAAGAGCGTGTACGGGCTACTCGAGTATTTGTCGGGGGAGTACCGCGTACGCGAAGCCATTGGAGAAGATTAAGTACCATAGCGAAGTGCGGCATGATGATGCCGCGCGAAGTGGCGATTTCATCGCCGTGAAGCAGTGGGGAAGCGGTTGTAGAAGCGGTCAAACTATCCAAGGCAAAGGGCAGGGTCGGAGAATTTGCAGCCTTTGGCTGCGGAGAATTCGCCTTTACAGTGGTGAAGCTGCCGGAAAACCGTCGGCGTGAAACTATAGTGAAGCGGTAGTGAAACAGTTGTAGGGGCAGGAAGAGATAGTCGCCGCTGGAGAATTTGCATCGCTTCGCATCCAGGAGGGGCGGCTGAGCGATGGCTGAGCGTGGCTGAGCAATAGCTTAGCG
>JBFXIQ010000076.1:0-6045 GCA_050175815.1 Synergistaceae bacterium | reverse complement strand
ACAGCTCCCAGCAAGCCCCAGCGCAGAAGTTCACCAAGTATTTCAGGATGCTGGCCCGCCTTTATTGTTGCTGCAAATACCTGGGAAACAGGCGGCAGTGTGCCGATTTTAAAATATATGCCCATAAAGGCGGCAACTACGGCAAAACCTACGACACTTCCGACAAGTTCGGCAATCAGCTGCTGCTTGCGCCCCTCAAGTTCATAAGGAATGTCGCTGTTTTTCCCGCGTAATATCCATCCTGTTTTAAGATCGTACCCCATATCGGCAAAACACGGACCGGTACATGCGACATATCCTGTAAGTATTACCAGTGCCATTGCCGGGAATCCCATAAACAATCCAAGGGACAGGAATATTGTAGAAATAGCAAATGCAGGGAACCAACCGGAGCGCATTGCACAGATGCCAACAAGCACAGGTGCAATTACTGACGAAAAGGCAACCCAGGCGACCCACAAAATTATCTGCGGAACAGACATCTGCGTCATCATCCCGGTAACAAGAGCAAGAACGGCTCCTGCCGCAACGTTCATAATAAGAGCACTGGAAACAGCCTTTTTAACTCCCTGATGATTAACAGTGTACGGGTACTTTTTCCCATCCTCCGCAACTTCTTCCATCTCTGCCGGATCCTTAACTTTGGATCCCTTATACATGGTAAAGCCGACCTGTATAAGTGACATCAATCCGGCGCCGACCATTATTCCATGCGGGATATAAGTTTTGCCGAGATCGAAACCAAAGAGCACGGGAGCATAGGCGCGAATCAACAGCCCCACGGCCAGAGCGGACATTGACCAGAGATTTGCAAGAAAGACTATTCCTATGCCTGCCATCGGCAAACCGTATGACGCAGCGGAGGGGATACCGATCCATGCCGCAGGAACTTTTATTGCGCTGCCTACAGCACCTGCAAGAATACCTTGTACCAGCCGCTTGATTTTATCTCCGCCCTCGTCCCCGGCAATGATAGTCTGGGCTGTCGCAACACCGGGAGGCCACGGAGCAGATGCAGGATATACGCTTGAATCATACAGATTGTAAACAAAATATACGCTTATGCATGTCGCACATAACGCACCCACAAGCATATATGGGACATACTGCATCGCCCCGTCGACATAATACAGAATACCAACTGCAAGTATTCCGCAGTTGGATGCGGCAAAAGCAGCACCTGAACACATTGTCTGGACAAGATTCTGGCGGTCCAGTGAACGGAATTTATCCATCTTCGCAAAAGGGATCCGTGCAAGCGACATGGCAATAATTGCACCGAGTATAGATGTATTTGCACCAAAACCGGTTTTTACCAGAATCTGCATCGAGATTATTGCCGATAAACCGGAAACTATAACGCTCAACAGTAATGTGTCTGCTTCAAATGTTTTAACATGTGTGCCAAATTGGGACGTTTTTAAAGAATCATTTTTCGGCTGCATATCTATCCCTCCTTAAATTACATTTGTCTGGAACATATAACCGGCATGTGCGCAGCACAAACTTAATAGCCGGAAATACCCAGTTTTTTACATACGTCCCTCACATCAGAGTATTTGTATACGCCCTCTTCCTCAAACACTTTGCCGTCAAGGATGATTGTAGGATTCAATATTATTCCGTCCGTATGTCCGGCGGCAGCCCATTCTTTACCCATAATGGACTTCCCCTGGCTGCCTATCCCGATTTCAACGCAGCCAAACACCCGCTCGTCTTCAACAATACGTCCTGTGACAGCTTTCACACCCGGATTGAAGCCAAGGGAATAATGGGCGAGACGATACATGTTTTCAGGGTCGTCCAGCGCTTCCATCCAGCGCTTAAATATTTCGGCATCGTGTCCTCCGCGTATGTCACTTACACGCCCGTCTTTGAGTGTCATTTTTACGGGTCCGGAAAGTTTTCCCAGTTCCAGCGGCGGCCACAGCGCACCATCAAAGACAAGAGTTCCCTCTATTGTTTCTTCGATCGGGCACCATGAAATCTGACCGGCAAGCATTATCGGATAACCCTTTTCTGTCGCTTTTTTACCCGAAAGGCGAACTTTGCGGCCTCTGTTGTAAGCCTTTAAATCAGTACCCGCGGCGCTGCGGATAATTACTTCATCTGCCTCCTGCACGTGATGCTGCAGCATTTCGCCAAGTTTGATAACAAGCTCATAATCAATATTGCTGATTGTACGAACCATCATCATTACGTCCATCCCGGTCAGACAAATGTAGCGTACTCCAGCTCCAAGGGAGGCACGGAAAGCATCCGAGTGCATAATGTATGAATAAGTAAATTCTATCCAGACATCAGCCTTTTCAACTGCCGCAGCTATCGGCGGATACGGCTGCATACATGCGTTAGGCGCTGTCGGATAATAAATAATGACAGGATGCCCGCCAATAGCAAATACAGCATTGGCCGTGGCCTCGACAACTCTTCGGTCCGTGCATGAATCTCCGCTGATTATTACATCTTCACCCGGCTTGATCAGCATAACATCGCGCGCGAGAGTTAAAGCTCCTTTTGCCAGTTCGAAGCTCATGTACTCATCACGCATTTCCATTCCAATTGCAAACATTGCAAAAATCTCTCCTTTCATCCACCTTTGTATGGGTATAAAAATGCTGTTGCTGTCAAAGTTTAGTGTTTTGCATTAAAAGATTCATCGTCACATAAATAGAAATGTTATCCGGTTTTTTACTGCAGGGAACAAAAATTTATTACGCCGAAATACATTTTATAAAAAAAGAACAAAATTTTCTTTTCTTTATGTACCCTTAAGACAAATATATGCCGTAGAAATTTCTTCCTATACTTCTAACTGGCAGGACAACTTACATCTGCCAGTTGGAATTTGTTTGCATTGTAAATCAAAATACTGTGGTATCACTGTCTTATCAAGACATTTCAAACATATTTTCAGCACAGGCCCACGAAGAAACAGTCCATTGTCAATGGTGTATAATATCCGGAAATAAAATTTGTAAGAATAAGCAAGAAAGCATAGGAGGTGACACCCTATGAACCTGACTGTACAGCAGATGATAGATCAGGGAGGATTTTCGGATTTTCAAATCTATGCAGGCGAAGCCGGATTGCGTACAAGAGAGATAAAAACGGTTTGTGTTATCGATACTCCTGACATTGAGGGCTGGCTGTTCGGCGGGGAATTTCTTCTTACATCAGGATATATATTCAAGGACAACCCGGAACAGCTTCGTGGTCTGATTGAGACTGCGAGCAGGGCTAATGCCGCCGCGCTCGGTATCAAGATGGAAAGATACATCGACAGGATTCCGCAGGATGTACTGCGCATAGCAGACAGATTATCCTTCCCATTGATCGGTATTCCGCATCACTATGCACACACTGACATCATCAACCCAGTATTGGTCACCATATCCGACAATATGGCAAGAATGATGCACATATCAGATGAAATACGCAAAGAATTCTTTAACATCCTGATCACAGGGGAACCGCTCGATTCGCTCCTTTCACTTCTCAACAGGTATATCAAAAGAGAGCTCCTCTTCGTAAATACGACAACAGGAGAACGCTGCGCGCTTGCAAATTCCGTAGAGTTTAATCAGGTTATTGACAGCGTGCCGCTGGCGTCGTTAATAGAACATTTCCCTCACGAGAAACTTGTGATCGGGACAAAAACCCGCGGCTATCTGTTTCTTAACAGGTCAATCAGCGAGACACAGTCAGAAATAGCTCTGATGCAGGCAAAAGACGCGCTGCAGTTATATTTAAAATGGGAACATGAACGCTGGAAGATAGAACGAGGCAGGGATGCGCAGTTTGTGCAGGACATACTGTATAAACGCTTCCACCACGACAGCGAAATACTGAGCCGCGGGCGTATTTTAACATGGGATTTGAGCGGCAGACAGGTTGTTGTCCTGATTGATATCCATAAAGAAAAATCTTTCCTGCAGGAACCTCAGGAGCCTTACAACAAGGGGTTTGAAATGTTCAGAAACATGCTTTCGGAGCTTCAGAATAATGTGCCGTACTCTCCTTTGGAAGACGGAATGGCCTTTATTCTCAGCGCTCCTGCTGAAAAATGGGACTCTATAAAAAGCAGGCTAACAGGGATATTTAACAATGCAAGGCACAACATCAGGCTTAAAACAGGACTGCAATTGGTTATGGGAGTCGGATCTCCTGTAACAAGCATCCTTTCCTGCGATAAAAGTTTTCGCGAAGCTGTAAAAACCTTATCAGCCGCAAAACAAAACAGCGACGTTACGCCGACACTTTTCTGGGAAGACATGGGTGTTTATAAATTCCTGGCATCGTCAAACAACACGCCTGAAGCAAAAGAATTCATTACAGAACAGCTGGGCAAGCTTATTAATAATGGCGTGCGTGATGAAGATTCTATGCTCCAGACGCTGTTCTGCATAATCAGAAATAATTGGCAGCTGAAAGCTGTCGCTGCCCAAATGAACCTGCACTATAACACCGTCAAGTACCGCTATCATAAAATAAAAGAGATATTGGGAGCGGATACAGATTTATCAGCCGTAAGAATAAGCCTGACCCTTGCAATGGAGCTGTACATACTTAACAATTCAGGAAAGGAGAAAAACAGCTGAAATGGAACAAATCAATGACACGATACACACTCTGATAGAAAAATCATTCGCGGCACAAATCAGGGAAACTCAAGAGGTTTTACGTATTAAAAGTACGCTGGACGAGAGTCAAAGCACTTTGGAACATCCTTTCGGTCCTAATGTCACACATGCATTGAATGATTTTCTTGAGAGAGGGGAAAAACTGGGGTTTAAAGTAAAGAACATCGATAATTACGCAGGATATGTCGAGATGGGGAACACAGGAACACTGGTTGGAATTCTTGCACACCTTGACGTTGTCCCCGAAGGAAACGAAAAAGATTGGAAACATCCCCCCTATGCCGCAGTAATTGAAGACAGCAAATTATTCGGAAGAGGTTCGATAGATGACAAAGGCCCGGCTGTTGCTGTTTTATATGCCATGAAAGCACTGCGTGATTCCGGCACCGATCTTCACCACAGATTTCGCCTTATATTGGGGCTCGATGAAGAATCCGGTTCGCGCTGCATAAAACATTATAATGAAGTTGAAGAGCAGCCCGAATTCAGTTTCTCCCCTGATGCAGAATTCCCTGTTGTAAACGCTGAGAAAGGTATATTGCGCTTAATAATAACAAAAAACGTGCCCGCAGACATGTCACAAGGAAAAATAAGTTTGCTCTCCGTACACGGCGGCGATCGTTTCAATGTTGTTCCAAACGAGGCCTCCGCAGTAATACAGTGCCCGGAAAGCGGCGCCGCAGAAATTAAAAATGCATGTGCAAACTTTGATATAGAAATAATCAACCATTCAAACTCTCTTGAAATTGCTGCAAAGGGCTCATCCGCACATGCGATGGAACCGCACAAAGGCGACAATGCTGTTCAAAAATTATTGAAAGCTCTTCTGTTGATCGACTTGCCTCCGAACGCAAAAGAACTTGTTCAGACACTATACAATATGGCCGGCACCGGTTATTCAGGAGAAGGCCTGGGAATTCAGACTGCCGATGCGGATTCCGGTTCTCTGACATGCAATTTGGCCGCAATAGACATGGATTCCTCAAATACAGACTTGTCTGCATCAATTAAACTGGATATACGCTATCCTGTTACCGCCAATTACGACAGGCTAATCGGTAAGCTCAATGACTGTATTTCAAAAAATAAAGCTGAAGTGACGATACACACACATAAAAAACCACTGTATCTGCCTGCCTCGCATAAGGTTGTCCAAACTTTGCTTGACGCCTATGAATCAGTCACGGGTGACAGACCTGCGCCTGTAAGTATGGGCGGCGGGACGTACTGCCGCTTTATGCCTAACGCGGTATCAGCAGGACCGCTTTTCCCCGGTCAGGAAGAACTTGCACATCAGGCAAATGAAAATGTATCGCTGGAAGATTTGCTCAAAAGCACACACATTTATGGTGAAATTATAGCCAGGCTAAATAGTTTATAGGTGATCGCTGTACAGGAAATA
>JBFXIQ010000075.1:2347-6187 GCA_050175815.1 Synergistaceae bacterium | reverse complement strand
GCGAGAAGTGGCGATCTCATCGCCGCGAAGTCCCGGCACCGCCGGCGGGAAGAAGGTGTTAAAAGTGCGACAAATTCCCCTGTCCTCCTGCCCCTTTGCCTCTAACAAACAACCGTTTCACCACTGCTTCACAATTGCTTCACGCGGCATGTTTCTGCCGCAGTTTCACCATTGTAAAAGCCGCTTCCCAATTGCTTTGCGGCGTATCTCAGTCGCAGAGATATCCTTTTCTGCGCAGCTCACTTTCTATAATATTCAGATCTTCTTCGGTCTCAGCTTCTACCAGGTGGCAGTGTCTGTTCTGCGTCAGGTTTTTGAGAGGGCGGCTCCTGCCCGATGAAATGCTTTCCATGAGTTTTTCCGCATCTTTGCGGGATCTCACATTTAGCATTGCAGCAAAATTTCCGTATGCCGGATGTTGGATCCGGACGTCAATTATGTGACCGCCCAGATCTACTATTGTGAAAAGTTCGTCCAGGATGCTCTCGTCATCGTGGACTACGTAAAAAAGTCTCTGGGGTCTTGAAGGGATTTTCAGGATGTAGCCGGAGTTTGTTGAGAGGATATCATGTTTCTGTGCCCTGAGAAGGGCAATATCCTGAACGATCACCTGTCGGCTCACGCCGTAGGCATCAGCCAGTAATGACCCCGAAAGGGGAATGCCGGTCTGTTTGAGATTCTCCAGAATATTTTCTCTTCTCTTTTCTCCGTCCATTATTTCATTTTATCCTTTCCAGTTCTTTCAGCGACAGGTCCAGTATTGAAGAATTGTATGTAATGGCACCTGATGATATGTAATCGATACCTGTCTCCCTTATCATGGGGATGTTTTCTATAGTGACATTTCCTGAACATTCTGTCTCAGCCCTGCCGGCTATAAATTCCACAGCTTTTTTCATTTCTTCGACATTCATGTTATCAAGCATTATTATATCCGCTTTAGCCTCCACTGCCTCTTTGACCATTTCCAGATCTTCAACTTCTACCTCAATTTTATGGACAAAGGGGGCATATTCCCTTGCTGAAGCAACGGCCTGCTTCACTCCCCCGGCTGCGGCTATATGATTGTCTTTGAGCATTATGCCGCCGGAAAGGTTAAATCGATGGTTGTGTCCCCCGCCTACCCTGACCGCATATTTTTCAAATATCCTGTTGTTAGGGGTTGTTTTTCTGGTATCCAACAGTTTTATACCACTGCCTTCGAGCAGTTTCACTATTTTTCTTGTGTGCGTAGCGATCCCGCTCATCCTCTGTATGAAATTCAGCGCGGTACGTTCGCCTGAGAGTATTGCCCGGATGTCTCCCTCAACCAGAGCTGCAGTGTCATTTTTCTTAACGGTATCTCCATCATGGAAATAATGATCGATCTTAATTTTATTGTCGAGAAGCAGGAATACACGTTCGAAGACTTTGAGTCCTGCTATGACCCCATCTTCTTTGCAAATGAGTTTAGCCCTGCCTTTTGAGTACTCCTTTATCACCGCATTTGTCGTTATGTCTTCGTGTGATATATCCTCTTGCAAGGCCGAAATGATCAGCCTGTCAATGTTCTCCTGCATTACTCTCTCCCTTTCTTATCTCACTCATGATCAAGTCCTTATCTTCAAGGATTCGCTCTTCACAGGAAAACTCAGACGGTTCAGGGAAGATAGGATGCTCCACCGAATGCCGGTTCCTGTTTATGTCCTGCGCTGCCCTCTTGCTGAACACCAGACTCTCCAGCAGGGAGTTGCTTGCGAGGCGGTTTTTGCCGTGGACTCCGTTGCAGCTCGTCTCTCCTACCGCATAGAGGGAGTCCATGTCCGTCCTGCCGTTGAGATCTGTCTCAATGCCGCCCATGAAGTAGTGCTGGGCGGGCGTGACCGGAATGGGCTCTTTTGTTATGTCGTATCCCCGGTTCAAACAATGCTCATAGATCATGGGGAATCTTTTCGCAATATCGCCCTTCACATATCCTTTGAGACAGAGGCGTACATAGGGCATTTGATCCTTCTCCATCTGTTGATATATCTTTTGAGTCACAATATCGCGGGGCTGAAGCTCATCCGTGAAGCGCTTTCCATCTTTGTCTATGAGTACGGCTCCTTCTCCGCGAACTGATTCAGATATGAGAAAGGCCCTGCCCGGTTCCTCCGTATAGAGCGAGGTAGGATGGATCTGGATATAGCTGATATCACGGATCCTGATATTGTTTCTTAAAGCTATTGCAAGGGCGTCTCCTGTAAGATGGGAGTAGTTTGTGGACCGCTTAAAAAGTCCCCCTATTCCGCCTGTAGCCAATATAGTTGCCTGGGCGCAGTAATTTTCATATTTTCCGCTGATGTCCCTTACTGTAACACCGTGACAGCGGCCATTCTCTGAAAGTATGTCTGTAACAGTGATCTTTTCCATTACAGTAACGTTGCTGAGCTCCTGCACCTTTTTAAGCAATCTGCTGTTTATCTCTCTCCCGGTGCTGTCTTTACAGTGCAGTATCCTCGGCCTTGAGTGTGCAGCCTCTTTGGTGTACGAAAAACCTGAATTGTCTCTGTCGAACTCGACACCCGCCTGAAGAAGGTCCTCTATTATCTCCCTGGACTGGTTTATCATCACAGCGACAGCTTCCCTGTTGTTTTCATAGTGGCCCGCACTCAGCGTGTCCTCCATGAAACTTTCGAAATCTTCATCATCAGCCTGCACACATATACCGCCCTGCGCCAGAAAAGAGTCTGTTTCATTCAGGGCTGCTTTGGTCAGCACCGCTATCTGCCTGTCGTTATGCAGATTAAGCGCGGCGAAGAGTCCCGAAACTCCGGTACCTGCTATGATCACATCGAACTTTTTCATTCTATCTATTCGCTTTTTGCATACTTGAGCATGTTTTGAAGAGGCCGAAGGGCTTTTGCTGCCATTTCCTCATCGACATGGATCTCATGGCCAGGTTCCTCCAGAGCTCTTAGGACATTTTCGAGCGTGTTCTTTTTCATATCCATACAGACAGTACATTTGGAGGGGGTATAAAAGCATTTCCCTGATGTCCTCTTATTGAGCTCATGGAAGATGCCTCTCTCCGTGCAGACAATAAATTCTTCAGAGAAGCATTTTTCAACATAATCGATAATACTAGAGGTGCTGCCAACGTGATCTGAAATCTTGGTTATATCTTCCCTGCATTCGGGGTGAGTGACGACCTTTGCCTCAGGATGTTCCTTTTTCAGGTCAAGGACATCTTCTGCCCTGATCCCTGCGTGCACGTAACAGAAACCATCGTTGAAAATAAAGTTTTTTTCGGGTATTGTCACAGATATGTATCTTCCAAGGTTTTTGTCCGGAATGAAAAAGATGTTTCTTTGAGGCAGGGATCTGATGACTTTGAGTGCATTCGAGGAAGTGACACATACATCAGAGTGGGCTTTTATCTCTGCAGTGGAATTTATATAGCAGACAACGGCAAGGTCTTCGTATTTGTCCCGCATACTTTCGATCTCATACGTTGCAGCCATGTGAGCCATCGGACAATCCGCTCCCGGGTCCGGCATCAAAACAGTTTTGTCCGGGTTCATTATCTTCACACTCTCAGCCATGAAGTAAACTCCGCAGAATAAAATCACTGTCTCCTTTATCTGAGAGGCTGTCACGCTCAAATAGTATGAATCGCCCATATGATCAGCGATCTCCTGCACTTCGTCCGGGGCATAGTAATGTGCAAGGATCGCAGCATTCCTTTTCTTTTTTAGCTCGATTATTCGTTCTTTGACATTTGTCATCCGTGCCACCCTCAACTTTTGAAAAAATCAACGGCACGAACGATAGCACCTGACAAGACAGGTGTCAAGACTAACCAAAAGAGAATGAATTAAC
>JBFXIQ010000075.1:0-2247 GCA_050175815.1 Synergistaceae bacterium | reverse complement strand
GAAGAAAACAGAGCACAGCGGATCTTTGCGCGGTCCGCTGTGCTCTGTTTGTTTGAGCTAATTCCAACAGGATCTAGAAGAGCCCTACTATGCGGCCTTCGCTGTCTACGTCGATCTTTTCGGCGGCAGGGACCTTCGGGAGTCCCGGCATTGTCATCATAGCGCCGCAGATAGCAACGATGAATCCTGCTCCTGCGGACAGACGGACTTCACGCACTGTGACTTTGAAGTTTTTAGGTCTGCCTTTTACAGACGCGTCATCGGAGAGGGACATCTGGGTCTTAGCCATGCAGACAGGCAGGTTTCCGTATCCAAGATCCTCGAGCTCCAGCAGCATCTTGGAAGCCTTGTCTTCGTACGCCACGTCATCGGCTCCGTAGACCTTTGTAGCTACGGTATGGATCTTGTTCCGTAGGGGCATTTTAAGCTCATAGAGCGGCCGGTAGTCGTTCTTTTCGTTTTCTATCATGTCCAGTACCTGATCGGCCAGGTCAAGCGCACCTTCTCCGCCTTTTGCCCAGACTTCAGCCAGGGATATCCTTGCGCCAAGGTTATGAGCTGCATCCCGGACAAGCTTGAGTTCGGCATCTGTGTCATCAACGAAACGGTTAAGGGCTACAACAACAGGAACGCCAAACTGCTTCATATTCTGGATGTGGGCTTCGAGGTTGGGGATGCCCTTTTTCAGCGCCTCGATATTCTCGAATTTCAGCTGGTCCTTCGCTGCGCCTCCGTGAAGCTTAAGGGCACGGACGGTTGTAACTATGACAACTGCGTCCGGGTGGAAACCGGCGTAACGCGAAACTATGTCCATAAATTTTTCAGCGCCCAGGTCGGAGGCAAATCCGGCTTCTGTAACCACGTAATCTGAAAGCTTGAGGGCCATCCTTGTTGCCGTGACTGAGTTAGTTCCGTGCGCTATGTTCGCAAAGGGTCCGCCGTGTACAAATGCAGGAACCCCCTCTATCGTCTGTACAAGGTTGGGGTTGATGGCATCACGAAGCAGTGCGGTCATTGCACCTTCTGCCTTGATGTCACGAGCAGTTACAGGCTTGCCGTCGTATGTGTACGCTACAACGATCCTGCCAAGGCGGGCTTTGAGATTTTCGAGGCTGTCTGCAAGGCAGAAGATCGCCATTACCTCTGACGCTACTGTAATGTCAAAACCTGTCTCCCTGGGAACGCCATGTGCCGTACCGCCAAGTCCGATCACAATGTTACGGAGCGCACGGTCATTCATGTCCATTACCCTGCGCCATACTATCCTGCGCGGGTCAATGTTGAGTATGTTGCCCTGCTGGATGTGGTTGTCTATCATTGCAGAGAGAAGGTTATGTGCTGTTCCTATCGCATGGATGTCTCCGGTAAAGTGCAGGTTGATCGATTCCATAGGAAGTACCTGTGAATAACCGCCGCCTGCAGCCCCGCCCTTAACTCCAAAGCAGGGGCCAAGGGAGGGTTCCCTCAGACAGGTCATGGCCTTTTTGCCGAGTTTGACAAGTCCCTGGGTAAGACCTATCGTGACCGTGGTCTTTCCCTCTCCTGCTGCGGTTGGTGTCGTGGCAGTCACAAGGATAAGTTTGCCGTTGGGTTTTCCTTCAAGTGTTTTTACGAAATCAAGGGAGATCTTAGCCTTGTCATTTCCGTATGGAATAACATATTCCTCCGGGATACCCGCTTTATCTGCGATCTCCTGGATCGGTCTGAGCTTTGCCTGCTGAGCTATTTCAATATCTGAGAACATAATATCCTCCTCCTGATATATAATTACTACTGGGGTTGAAGTTACTATATATACCATAAATTGCCCAAAATGTTAATGTTAAATACTAATTTTATTTTCGTGATGTATGGTGATAAAGCATGAAACAGTGGAAGAGCGGCAACCTGATCAACAAAACTATGTTTTCCCTGAATGGCATTTACTCTGCTTTTGTTTCCGAAAACGCAGTAAGACGCGAATTTGGCGCACTTGCGTTTCTTTTGGTTCTGGCGATATGGATGGACAAGGATATCAAAGCTATCCTTGCTGTCTTCCTGGCAGGACTCTTTCCGATAGTTATCGAACTTATAAATACTGCCGCTGAAACGATAATAGATCTGCTGCTCGGCCCGATATACAGGGAGGATGTCAAGCGTGCCAAAGATATGCTGTCGGCCGCGGTGATGATCAGCCTGTTTTGCGGTTATACCGCTTCATTAATTTTAATATTTGGGTGATTTTCCCAAATATTAAAATTGCGAAGT
>JBFXIQ010000074.1:0-6407 GCA_050175815.1 Synergistaceae bacterium | reverse complement strand
CCTATTTCCTGCAATATACGGTATCTATAAGGGTCCCGTCGCGATATTCAACTACTGCGGCGACTTTATCGTGATCAAATTCAGCAGGACGCGGGACGCCTGTGAGTTTTTCGACTTCCTTCTTTAATGCCGTGATATCAACAACAGGAAGGCCTGATTTTAGAGCAGACCCCAGAAGGTCTTCCCTGCGGGGATTGATGCAGATGCCCCTCTCGGTAACGATGGCGTCTACCGTTTCGCCGGGAGTCGTTACTGTCGTTACTCTGTCCTTTATTGAGGGAACGCCTCCCCTGAAAGATGGCGCGACTACTATCGAGAGCTTTGCGCCTGCAGCTGTATCCTGATGTCCGCCTGACGCTCCCCTGAGCACTCCATCGTGTCCGGTTAGGACGTTCACGTTAAAATCCGCATCGACTTCAAGAGCTGCCAGGATGACGCAGTCCAGATTATTTACTATACACCCTGCGTTAAAGGGGCTCGCATACCAGGAGGCATCTATTTCGATGTGTTTTGGATTTTCCTGCATCGAATTCGTAACAGCCGAATCAAAACTCTGGACATCAAATACTGAGTCAAAGAGCCCCTCCTCAAGCATGCCCGCCATATATCCGCCCACTCCGCCAAGTCCGAAGCTGCCGCGGAGACCTTTTTCCTTCATATATTCCCCGAGATATTTTGCCACAGCCAGGCTTGCTCCGCCCACTCCCATCTGGAAAGAGAAACCGGGTTCCAGTATTCCGGAAGCCTTCATCAGCCTGAAAGAATCTTTGGCGATCTTCAGGTCAACAGGATTCCTCGTTATCCTTGCTGCTCCTGTCGCAATTTTTTTCGGATCTCCCAGACTGTCGACACATACTATGCTGTCAACAAGATACTGCGGTATAGAGATCCTGGGATTAAGCGGATATTCAACAAGGTTGTCCGTTATAGCAACGACATGCCGCGCATATCTGGCATCCGTTATCGCATAGCCAAGGGAACCGCATGCGGAAGGCCCTGTACTGCCGGTGATATTGCCAAGTGGATCGCAGGCAGGAGCCGCAAGGAATGCGACATCTATAGATATCGATCCCTCCTCTATAGCCCTCGCCCGTCCACCGTGGCTGCGGATCACAACGGGTATTTCCAGCTCGCCGGCGGATAGAAGCTTCCCGAGTTCGCCGCGGACTCCAGAAGTATAAAGGCGGTTTATCAGGCCGCTGCGGATATAGTCAGCAATACAGTCGTGGGCATCCGGTATTGAGCTTGGAGCAAGGGTAAGACCTTTAAAGCCCATTTTTTGCAGGATATCAAGGACCATGGGTATTACGGCATCACCATTTCTCAGATGGTGGTGGAACGAGATCGTCATTCCGTCTTTCAGCCCTGAGAGCTCCACAGCCTTTTCAATATTTTCAACCACCTTGCTCCTTGCAGGCGCCGGACGGCGCAAAGCTATCCGGGTTCCTGTAAATGCGCCGGGCTGATCGAGCATGGCAAATGGTGACTTATACGGAGCGAAAGATCCTACTACTCCGGGAAGCTCAAGAGGAACGTTTCTGCCCAGGGAATTCAACGTCATATCCATTACGAGCCGCTCCTTTCAAAACCATAGAGATCAGCAAGCTCCAAAAGATGACGGGCTCTTGCCACAACAGGAGCATCTACCATTTTGCCGTCGACAGATATTACGCCCTTGCCCTCTTTTTTCGCATTTTCCGCAGCTTCCATTACACGAAGCGCTTTTCTGAATTCTTTTTCGTTTGGCATGAAAGCCCGGTGTATCGTTTCTATCTGATCGGGATGTATGGCCGCCTTGCCGGTAAAGCCAAGACCCACTATCGATCTGCATTCTTTGAGAAGTCCTTCTTTATCACTGATGTCTGCCCACACCGTGTCATATACATCCACACCGGCAGCGCGCGCTGCGACTACGACTCTGCTTCTCGCATAAAAAAGCTCCCAGCCCTCTTTTGTTTTCTGGACACCCATATCTGCCGTCAGATCCTGTCCGCCAAGGGTAAGGGCCTGGACCCGAGGGCACGCGGATGCTATAAAGAATGCGTTCTCGACCCCTACCGCTGTTTCGATCATTGCATGTATCCTCACTTTTCCGACAGGGATGGAATTCGCTTTTTCTATCTCTTCAATTTTTTTGTCCGCTGCAAGAACATCTGCGGGACCATTGCATTTCGGGATCCTGATGGCAGCGGGCGAACATGGGATGATCTCTTTTAGGTCGTCATCAAAAAATTCCGTATCCGCACCGTTTACCCTGACAGTTACTATGAGATCCTTAAAATCATAATCCTGTAAATAGCAGGCAACCATTTTTCTGGCTGCATCCTTCTCCGTGAGAGCCACTGCATCTTCAAGGTCGAGCAGGATGCTGTCAGCTCCGAATACAGGCGCATGCTGGATCATGCCGGGGGAGTCGCCCGGGATATAAAGCATTGAACGGCAGGGCTTCATTCTTTCGCCACTCCCTTTACGGCACGCATGAGAGCTGTTTCGAGTCGCGCTTTCATCGTTATCTCAAGGGCACCCTGATCCTGGATCGATATTTCAGCTCCGTTGAGGTCGTGTTTTTTTGCTATGCTCTCAACAAGCACCATCGTCCTTTCAGCAAAAACTTCGCTGTTGGTGCCTTTATACTCCAGTTTGAGTTTTTCAGCCGGTGAAACCGTCACCAGACAGTCGGATGATTCCAACGTCCCGGCGCTGGCGGTCTTAAGCAATATCAATCTGCCCATCACCTTTCATTCTTAGTCAAAGGAGGAGGGATATTTCTCCCTCCCCCTTGATTATATTACCTCATTGAAATCTTTCGGCTACTGCGTGGAGAAATTCTTCAGTCGTTACGACATTTTTGTCATACACGTCAGTAATGGATGCAATATCCTTGGTCATTATGCCGGACTCTATGGTCTCTGTTGAAGCTCTTTCAAGACGATCAGCAAAATCTTGAAGTTCTTTGATCCCGTCAAGCTCACCGCGTTTCCTGAGCGCACCCGACCATGCAAAGATCGTTGCCATTGGATTTGTAGAAGTCGCTTCACCCTTTAGATATTTGTAATAGTGGCGGGTGACTGTGCCATGGGCCGCTTCGTACTCAAATACGCCATCCGGGGAGACAAGGACCGATGTCATCATTGCAAGACTTCCGAATGCGGTGGCCACCATATCAGACATAACATCACCGTCATAGTTTTTGCATGCCCAGATGAAACCTCCCTCAGAACGTATCACTCTTGCAACTGCATCATCTATAAGTGTGTAAAAATATTCTATCCCGCATTTTTCAAAATCCGCCTTGAATTCTGCATCGAATATTTCCTGGAAAATATCCTTAAAGCGGTGGTCATACTTTTTTGAGATAGTGTCCTTGGTTGAAAACCAGAGAGGCTGTTTCGTCGCCAGGGCATATTTGAAGCATGAACGCGCAAAGCTTCTTATTGACCTGTCAAGGTTATGCATACCCATAACGACACCGCCGCCCGTAAAGTCATGGACCAGCTCTTTCTGGGCTTTCCCCGCATCGCCGTCTGCAGGCTCAAATGTCATATAGACCCTGCCGGGAGTATCTATGAGCATCTCAACGTCCTTGTAAATATCGCCGTATGCATGACGTGCGATCGTGATCGGCTTCTTCCATGTTCTTACAGTGGGACTGATACAGTCCAGAAAGATAGGAGCTCTGAAGACGGTTCCGTCAAGTATCGCCCTTATCGTCCCGTTTGGGCTTTTCCACATCTGTTTAAGGCCATATTCTTCGACTCTTTGCTGGTTCGGCGTGATCGTGGCGCATTTGACCGCCACACCGTACATTTTTGCCGCCTCAGCGGCCTCTACGGTTATCATGTCATCGGTTTCATCGCGTTTCTTAAGTCCCAGATCGTAGTATTCTGTTTTCAGGTCTATATAAGGTTTAAGCAGGATCTCTTTTATCTTCCCCCAGATGACCCTGGTCATCTCATCCCCGTCCATCTCGACCAACGGTGTCTTCATTCCAATTTTCATATCATTCCCACCCTTCTCTTTCTATATTCTAAATGTATTTGATAACTGCTTTTTTTCTGTTTAGTTCACTATGAACGTCGTTCTGCAGCGAGTAATGATTCATGAGGCATCCTGCAAGGATGATTTCCCTGTCTTCCCTGGTGAGGCCCGGCATTTTAAGCGTGATATCAGTCCTTGAAGCTCCGTGTATCACGACAGCATCGATCTGATCGTGGCCTTCCATGACTGCGCTGCGGATCCCGGGTATGAATATCCAGTCTCCGACGGAAAGTTTTTCCCTGTCTTCCCGGGTGATGATAAAGGGTATCATCCCCCAGTTTATGAGATTGCTTCTGTATCTTTTGGTTGCATACTCTTCTGCAATGTTTGCCTGGCCCCCTAGTACTTTCTGGGAAGATGCCGCCTGTTCACGGGCAGAACCGTCTCCGGGCTTGACAGCGAATATCGTGCTGCCTATTCCTGTATCCTTTATGGCGTTGTCTGTTTTGGTCAGTGCAAGCACTGACCTGAGATCAAACGGGACCTCCCGGGAACTTGCCTCAACTGTCTTTCTGCGCGTGTTTTCAAGAGCCTGGACCGCTTTTGCCCTGCCTACATATCCCGGATCCTTGCGTGAAAGGGCGTATTCAGCCAGTTTCAGCGGATTGGAGCGAAGAGATGACGTCTCACCGGACGGAATAAGTTCATCCGTGGTCGTAACAGGATCGGTAATTACCGAGGCCACGCTGAGCATCAGATTTTCTGCCAGGGGATAGACCCTGGGCCACGGACGGATATTGGGACCATATACGAGTTCCCTTTCGGACTGAGGCTTTCCAAATCCGCGATAGACCTTTTTGTCGTATATCTCTTTTCGGAATGTATATTCGACATCATGGAGGAATTCCCCATATTGCTCCGCTGAGGTGAGGATCCCGCCGTTTGCGGCAGTAGCTGCTATCGATCTGGCATCCATAAGAGCTACAGAAGCAAGCTGCCCGACGTCAGGTTTTGAGCCCTCCCGGTTTGGGAAATTCCTGGTGGTATGTCTGATGCTTAGCCCATTGTTGGCAGGAGTGTCACATGCTCCGAAACATGGACCGCAGAAGGCTGTCCTTACAGTCGCTCCCACAGACATCAGATCATAAAGGGTGCCGTTTTTTACAAGCTCCATCTTTATCGGCTGGCTGCCCGGATATACGCTCAGCGAAAACTCGCCGATCCCTAATTTGACTGCCTTGAGTATCTGCGCCGCTGCTACGATGTTGTCCGGTGTACCTCCCGCGCATCCGGCAATGACGCCATGATCGACACAGAGACGTCCGCTGCGGATTTTATCCTTAAGGGAAAGAGTGAGATTGGGATTCTCTATCTGCCCTGAGGCTTCTTTCTCTACCTTTTCCAGTATATCCCCGGCATTTTCGTTCAGGTCATCTATCGTATAAACGTTGCTGGGGTGGAAGGGCAGGGCGATCATTGGCTTGACTTTATCAAGATCGATCACCACGGCTCCGTCATACCACGCAGCTTCATCCGGATCAAGCTGCGTGTAATCAGCGGGTCTTCCGTGTATCTCATAATATTTTTTCACACTGCCGTCAGTCCTCCATATAGAAGAGAGACAGGCTGTTTCAGTTGTCATTACGTCTATCCCGTTCCGGAATTCTACAGGCAGGCTGCTGACGCCCGGACCAACGAATTCCAAAATTTTGTTTTTTACAAAACCATCTTTGAAAACCGCCCCTATGAGAGCAAGGGCAACATCCTGCGGACCTACGCCGGAATGCGGCGAACCCTTAAGATAAACCGCTACGACCTCTGCACGAGGGAAGTCATAAGTATGGCTCAAAAGCTGTTTTACCAGCTCCGGACCTCCTTCACCTATCCCCATCGTTCCGAGCGCACCATACCTCGTATGGCTGTCAGAACCAAGGATCATCCTGCCGCAGCCCGTCATCATCTCCCGTACATATGAGTGGATAACAGCCATATGCGGAGGAACGAAATCTCCCCCGAATTTCTTTGCTGCGGAGAGTCCATAGACATGGTCATCCTCGTTTATGGTCCCGCCTACGGCACAAAGGCTGTTATGGCAGTTTGTCAGCACATAGGGTATCGGGAATTTTTTCATGCCGCTGGCTATCGCAGTCTCGATTATTCCCACATAGGTAATGTCATGTGATGCCAACGCATCAAAATGTATCTTTAATTTTTCACCCGTCTTATCTGCATTGTGCGCCTGCAGGATACGACAGGCAATGGTTCCGTTTGACGCTTTCATCTTGTCGGGCAGGACACTTCCCATTGGATCGAGGCCTGCGTTTGTCAAGCGGTCGTTTATCTCATCCATGTTGATATTTTCCGCCTCTTCTACCAAGAGGTTTCCGCGGAGCAAATATACTCCTTTTCTGACCAACTTCAGCACTTCC
>JBFXIQ010000073.1:0-6424 GCA_050175815.1 Synergistaceae bacterium | reverse complement strand
TAAACCTTTCAGAAATATCAGTATCATCGTCCTCAGATTCATTCAACTACATATTCCAAATAACGAGTGGAACCTCCTCCAACCCCTCAATAGACTATATAAAGCACTACATTAGCATTTCAAGAACGTTCTAAAAAAACCTTCTGTCTAAAAAAAAGCTTTCTGGAGGAAAATGATGACGAATACGATTGAACAAAAGATAAGCGAAAAACAGCCCCTTCGCATCAAAGGGGAAGTATACGGGGTTATACGCGTTCAGAACATGTTTATGGACCGTGAAATGAAAATAGGCTATGGGAAGAACATAGTGACAAACACGGGCCTTATAGTGACCCTCACAAGGCTAAAAGACACATCATACGCCGCTATATCCCATCTTGCCATTGGAACAAGCAACACAGCCGAATCAGCAACACAGACCAGCCTCGGAGCCGAAACACTGAGAAAAAAAGCCACCGTTTCCGTAAACACAAGCAATTACAAAGTACAAGCTTCAGCAAGCTTCACATCTTCCGAGATCAACGGAACACAAGAAGTAGGTGTCTTCAATGCAAGCAGCGGCGGTCAGATGATCGCGAGAAAAGTCCTGTCCCCCGCAGTGCAAATCCCAAGCGGATTTACGATGTCTGTGACCTACGAGATCTCATTAACAAGAGCATAAGAACTTGTTAGCGTGGAGGGCTACCATTGACCGGCCAATGCCCCGAAAAGGAGTTCAGCCTGCCCGACTGGGACACAAGCTACGGCAGTCAGCGCAAAGTCACAGAGGACATGCTCAGACGGTACCATCGGGCCCTCTGCTACCTTAAAGATGAAACTGAGCTGATCGACGCGAAGACCGGGCCACAGATCACGAAAGTCTTTACGCCCGCCTTCCATGACTCAAAATACTCATATGGGTACAGCATTGGGACGTACGAGGGCAAGAGCGCCTACAAATTTAACAATGAGACAAGCGCATCCGTTATTGTTGACTTCAGCGATTATAATACCGTCCGAGAATATGTAGATCTTCGCAGGACGGACGCAGAGATAGCCACGGAGGAAGGCAAGGCTCGACTGCCAGACTATGAGGAGACAGAGATCGTGGAGGTTTTGCAACATGAAATCCGCTCCGAGAAGAAAGTTGTCTACGTGGAGACGCAGGTCTGGAACGGCACACAGTGGGTGACGGAGTCAGTGCCCCGCGAAGTTGAAATCCCGATCACACATCGCGACGTTTACTATACGACGGAAGAAAAGGACGTTTTAGTCCCAATTTTTGGTTGGCCCGAGACAGAAGACATTACAAGGGGCTCTAACGTCGATTGGAGGCCTGGATGCAAGAGTTGGTGCAAGAACACGGTTATACTCGCCCAGACCTTCAAAGCACCATACGACACGACCGTAAAGAACATTTACCTTGGCGTGAAGAGGCCAGAAGGTGAAGGGAAACCGCTCTACGTTGGACTGGCGAAAGTAAAGTCTAGCGGCATCCCAGATGTCCAGGTCGTAGACCACAAGTGTCCAGGGCTCGAACTGTCAGGCCTCCTGGAATATCATGAGCTTGAGGACGCTGCTAATGGCTTTCAGGGCGAGGTAGCTAAGCTCGACTTCTCCACACCAATCAAGAAAGATAACTTCTACGCTATTGTTATTTGGACCGAGGAGGAGCAGTCAGCCGGCGGTTGGAGGATCCTCGGCGTCAAAGACAAAAATACGATCAAAGACAGCTCGGGTAATACGATTGGGCAGGCGTGGATGTACTGGAATCAACGTGTGGGCTGGCAGAGGCTCGCAGGGACCCGAAACGGGTGTGGTGTGACCGGTTCGATCTGTTTCCGCATCGACGGTGTCACAAAAGTGCAAACGCCCAAAGAAGTCGTGAAGGAATGGATAGAATACGTACACAAGACAGTCTACGAGGAAGTGAACGTATCATATCCAACCTACAGCACAGTCCTGGTCCCAAAAGAGGTAGAATACACATACGACTATTGGTATCCTGCCCAAGTCCCAACGACGGTCACAAAATACTCCGATAACAAATACATTTATCTGAAGCCTGTCCGCCTAAATCCGATCTCTGGGGTTACCCTTGAGGCAACGGACACGCAACCTGATGGCACAAGCATAACCTACGAAGTAGGCGTGCCCAGTCCGTCTGGCATCGCATGGTATACCCTCGATTCCTCGAACAACTATCATCAGTCATTCTCCACCTCAGCGGACGTTCTATTGTTCCGTGCGCGCCTCCAGACCTCGGATTCAAGCGCGACACCAAGCATTTCGCAACTCAAGCTCTCCTTTGAAATGGAGCCGGCCTCTGAGATGCTTGTTGTCACAAAGCCGTACACTCCGCCAGCCTTTGGAATACTGTGTGCTAATGTCTGGTCTTCTGTCGATTCTGACTACTATGCGGATCCTAGCGCGTCTGTTAGCGTAGCGGTGGCCAAAGATGAGCTCATAAGCTACCAGGAGCCCGCAAATTACACTGAAACGTTCACAGGCGATGGCACGACTACAACGTTCACAATTACTAACACTCCTGTGTTCAACGGCAGCGAAACGGTCACGGTTGACGGCGTGACGAAAACTAGGGGCACAGATTATACGATAGACTATTCTGCTGGTGAAGTGGTGTTTACATCAGCGCCTGGAGACGGAGCTACGATAGAAATCAGCTACAGCATCGCAGAGGTCGATCTGCCAGTGAACGAGGTCTTAGAAGGCTCTGTTAGTGCGAGTCTCGATTCTGGTAGCGGCGAATTAGAAACGCTCTATGAATATGACGATTACTATGTAGATCACGAAAACGCGAAGATAACGCTCTATAAAGAATTTGCAGGAACCCTAACAATCAATTACCTGCCATTGATCGTCTCAGGCCTAAACGCTAGTGACGGCACGCTACCAGCCAGGCTCGACACTCAGAGGTGGACGTCTGTCGGCGACGGCACAACAACAACATTCCAGTTGCCCTACGTGCCGATCATGCCGATCTCCCTGGTCCAAGTCAACGACCAAGATCTAATTGAAGATGTGGACTTTACAGTCGACTACGCTACCGGCCAAATAACATTTGACGAGCCCCCATCTAGTGGCAGCACGATTGAGGTCATCTACACGCCAAACATCCGAGACCAAACGCTCAGGCTCGCCATAAAGTGTGAGCGGGACGATTCAAACAGCGGCGTGTACATTTACACAGCTGAATTCGCACACAGACCATAAGGAGGGTAGAGAAGGTGATAGGCAAAGAATACAAAGACAAGATTCTCCAACATTATCGTAAAACGATGTTGAAGACGAATATGGTGAAGACAAGCACCTCCAGCACTCTTATAGCCGCCGGGCTTATTCTGATCCAGAATGGATTTGTAACAAAGCCTCTAAACCCCTGGCTGATTGGATTAGGTGTATTTACCGTCGCCCTCGGCTTTATAGTCAATTATGCGGGCGACATTCACAAAATACAGAGGAAGGAAGAGGAATTAGATCTTATTAGCGAAGCTATGCGAGAGAGTAACGAACGAGTGATATCTGCACTCAAACAAGACATTGCAGATCATTTCACACGCGAAATCGAAGAACATATATACGAATCCCTCGCCAGGCGCCTTAAGAAGAAGGAGTAGACCGAAAAGCTTAAATACCACCCCGTAAAGCTATGAGCATGAAAAAGGCACAAAGAGGTGGACAGTCTGGAGAAGCTGAACCTGTACGGTATTGGAGACTTGCACTGCGGGCACAAGGACGTCGACTTGGAAAAAGCAAAACTTGCAGTCGAGGCCATCAGAATCGACCCAAATCCGAAACGAGTCTACCTCCTTGGGGATCTGGTCGAAGCGGCTGATAAGAAGGTCGGGGACAGCGTATACCATCAAGACATGGCTTTAGACGAGCAAATAGAGACTGTCGTCGAATTATTCAAGCCAATCAGAAAGCATATCAGGAGTTACTGTATCGGAAACCACGAGCGTCGGATGCTACGAGACTACAATCTGAACGTCGCTAAGCTCATCAGCAGACGTCTCGGATGCGATGTGACGATACAATGCCATGACAACATCCGCGTCGGCGAACGGAGGTATCGTGTGTTTGCTACGCACGGTTTCGGAGGCGCAAAGAGGGTAGAAACAGCAATCTCCAAGATCTACAATGATACCAAGGATACGCGGGCTGACATCGTCCTATACGGTCATCTACACTACCTCACAGCCTACAAAAAGTATATCAACGATATGGGCCGTCCAGGGCCGAAATGCCTCGCATGCACCGGCCATTTCTTTGCCAGGACACCAGAATACGCTCTAATCCGCCTGTATCCACCATCTCCGCCTGGCTTCGTGCGAATAGAAGCAAGAGAGGATGACATACACTATCAAATCTACGAACTATAGTTGAAAACGGTGAGGAACCACAGATGATGCCTAAACGCGTGAATATCGCTGGGATAAGCTATGAAATCGTCCTAATAGAGGAGGGAAAGCTCAAAACCACTCTAAAAGAGATAGGAGTAAGCGGATGGAGAAATCGCTACTCCTATTGGGATCCCTTAGACACGAGAATCTACATCTCACAAGAGCTGCCAGACGACCTTAAAGAGTTTTTCTTTTGCTTAGAAGTCTTCAGGGCTTGGTCCTACTACGTTGGCGACAAACTGGGAGAGAACGACCGCATTATCAGACCCTACGCCTCCCAACTACGCTTACTCCTAAAATCCTTTCGCAAAGGGCACGAAACAAAAGAGAAACAAGCCTATATCCAATAAGAAGCTAGGAGGATCTAAAATGAAAGATGGTAAAGTAAAAATACGCCCCGAGGAAGCCGAAAGATACGCAAAGTACGTTTTGGAGCACGTATTTAAAGGGCAGAGCATTGCAGCGACCCTAATAGCCTTTGGAACCTATGTACTCCTGGATTTCGTCAAACAGCCTGACAGGATGGACTTATTTAGCCTTGGAATCGCAACCGTCCTTGCAGGATATGTCTACAACTACCTAAGAGCTAAAAAGAAAATCAGGGCACAGATAGGGAAGTGAAGAGCTTGGAAATCAAATATAACGGCCGCAAATACAAGCTCTACGGCTGGATACCCTCCCCTATCCGAAAAGACGACCCTCGAGCCTTCACAGCCGAAAAGATACTCAAAGAACGGACAAACACCAACGTCCCCGAGGACGCCTCCACGCTCCCCAGGAGGGTAGATCTGCGCGCACATTTCCCCCCAGTCTACGATCAGGGCGAGCTGGGCTCCTGCACAGCTAACACGGCCGCCGGGGCCCTTGAATATTATCAGAGGCGATGGTATCATCAAAACAAGGGGATGGAATATTCTAAGACGCCTTCAAGGCTATTCATCTACAAACACAACCGCTATCTGATGGGAATCCAAAATGGTGACACTGGAGCAACAATAAAGCACACTATGCAGGCCCTGCATCGATTCGGGGCACCAGAAGAGGATCCCAAGTATAATACGCACTATGATACGGGAGACTTTGACAGAAGCTATGAGCCCGTCGTTTACGCTCTTGCGGATGAATATCGCGTGGATGCATGGTACAACTATGATGGCATTGGCAGAAGTCAAGAGGAGATTCTATGGGATGTGAAGAGGCACCTTGCAGCTGGACAGCCCGTGCTCTTTGGCTTCACAGTGTATAGAGATGCCATAACTGATGCGGCCCGCGGAGGATACATAAAACCTCCAAGCACTCATGATTCGCAGGCCGGGGGCCATGCAGTCCTCGCAGTCGGCTACGACGACACTAAAGGGGCTCTGATAATCAGGAACAGCTGGGGGGAGGACTGGGGAGACCGTGGACACGGCTACCTTGATTATGAGTATGTTCGGAGGAATCTCGTGGGGGATTTTTGGAGCATAATCAAGATTGACATGTTCTCTGAGATTGATTTTGAAGAATAAGCTTGCAAATCTTATATTTTTTTTAATCATCTTCAGATGTTCTGATAATATGCATTATTCCCAAGCTGAAAGCAGTCACTATGGGGATCCTAGCCAAGGTAGCCTAATCTGGTGAGGCGGTGGACTACAGATCCACTATACGTGAGTTCAAATCTCACCCTTGGCTTCCAAAAAAATATTTTCCTTACATTATTGGAGTCATGGTGTAACCAGGCTATCATCTAGGCCTCAACCGAAAAGTTTATATATGAGAACAACCAAAAAAAATCCTAGCCAAGGTAGCCTAATCTGGTGAGGCGGTGGACTGCAGATCCACTATACGTGAGTTCAAATCTCACCCTTGGCTTCCAAAAAAATATTTTCCTTACATTATTAGGGTCATGGTGCAACCAGGCTATCATCTAGGACTCCAGTTGTCTTTGAAGAAAGCGCGCTCCTGACACTTTAGATGATGAACAACTGGAGTGCTGAGGCAAGAGAAATCCTAGGATCTGGGTTCAAATCCCAGTGACC
>JBFXIQ010000072.1:0-6458 GCA_050175815.1 Synergistaceae bacterium | reverse complement strand
TGCGCTAAATCACCGGGACCGAAAAAATATGTAATATGCAACGCTGACGAAGGTGACCCGGGGGCATTCATGGACCGTTCGCTTCTTGAGGGCGATCCTCACAGGATCCTTGAGGGAATGGCTATCTGTGCCTACGCTATAGGATCTGATGAGGGATATATCTACTGCCGCGCTGAGTACCCGCTTGCGATCAAGAGACTGAAACAGGCGATCGCTCAGGCTGAAGAGGCAGGACTTCTCGGCGAGAAGATACTTGGAACCGATTTCAATTTCACGCTCCATATCAAAGAGGGAGCAGGCGCGTTTGTCTGCGGCGAAGAGACTGCTCTCATGGCCTCTATCGAAGGCAAACGAGGCATGCCGCGCCCCCGTCCCCCGTTCCCGGCGGTAAAGGGACTCTGGGAAAAGCCTTCCAACATCAACAACGTTGAGACCTTTGCAAATGTACCCTATATTTTCATGGTCGGAGCTGAGGAGTACGCGAAGCTTGGAACCGAGAGATCCAAAGGAACCAAGGTCTTTGCACTTACCGGAAAGATCAACAACACAGGGCTTGCCGAAGTCCCCATGGGGATCACGATGCGCGAGATCATCTTCGATATCGGAGGAGGCATCATGGGCGGCAAAAAATTCAAGGCCGTCCAGATAGGCGGACCGTCGGGCGGATGCATTCCGGAAGAACTGCTTGATACTCCCGTTGATTATGATTCACTCATAGCTGCAGGAGCAATGATGGGTTCCGGAGGACTCGTCGTAATGGACGAAGATACCTGCATGGTGGATGTTGCCAAGTTCTTCCTCAACTTCACACAGTCTGAATCCTGCGGTAAATGCACCCCATGCCGCGAGGGAACGAAACGAATGCTAGAAATGCTCACCGCCATTACAGAAGGAAACGGAAAAGAGGGTGACATTGAGAAGCTGGAAAGACTTGCCAAGTCTATAAAGGCAGGAGCTTTATGCGCACTGGGACAGACTGCTCCCAACCCGATCCTTTCCACACTTCGCTACTTCAGGGATGAATACGAGGCCCACATATACGAGAAGAGGTGCCCTGCGGGAGTCTGCACAGCGCTGATCGGATACAAGATCACGGATAAGTGTGTTGGCTGCGGCCTCTGCAAAAAAGTATGCCCTGTTGACGCAATATCCGGAGAACCCAAAGGAAAGCACACCATCGATCCCGAGAAGTGCATTAAGTGCGGAGCCTGTATGGGAAAATGCCCGTTCAAGGCGATCATACGCGGTTGATTCCGGCTGAGAGGAGAGACATTAGATGGAACTGGTAAAAGTAACTATAGATAACAAAACAGTATCCGTACCGAGCAGTTATACGGTAATTGAAGCTGCCCAGGTCGCCGGCATACACATCCCACAGCTCTGCTACCACTCGGAGCTTAGCAAAGAGGGAGCATGCAGGGTCTGTGTTGTAGAGATAGAGGGAGCTCGCGGACTTGGCGCCGCGTGTGTATATCCCGTTTCAGACGGCATGGTAGTTCACACGAACACCCCCGTGGTGAGAGAGACAAGAAAGACGGTTGTCGAACTGCTTCTGGCCAACCATCCGCAGGAATGCCTCACATGCCAGAAGAACAACAACTGCGAACTCCAGACCATCGCGGCAGATCTTGGTATTCGCGAAATACCCTATACAGGAGAAAAGCGCCACGCTGAGAAGGATGAATCCAACCCAAGCATCGTACGCGACCCAGAGAAATGCATACTGTGCGGCAGATGTATCAGGGCCTGCCACGAACATCAGGGTCTGGATGTCTATGCGTTCGTGAACCGCGGATTCAAGACCCTTGTTGAACCGGCCTTCAGCTACGGTCTCGACAAGGTCACCTGCACATACTGCGGTCAGTGTGTCGCGGTATGCCCGACAGCGGCGATCTGTGAAAAAGATGACACAGAAAAGGTCTTTGACGCACTTGGAGATCCCAACAAGTATGTAATAGTCCAGACAGCACCTGCGACACGAGTGGCGCTTGGAGAAGCCCTTGGACTCCCTGCAGGAGAAATAGTCACCGGCAAAATGGTAGCTGCGCTTCGCAAACTTGGGTTTGACAAGGTGTTTGACACGGATTTCAGCGCAGATCTTACCATAATGGAAGAGGGACACGAGTTCCTTGACAGGGTCGTAAACGGCGGAACGCTGCCGATGATCACATCCTGCTCACCGGGGTGGATCAATTTCATCGAAATGAAGTACCCCGATCTTCTCCCGCACCTTTCAACGGCGAAATCACCTCAGGGCATGTTCGGCGCCCTTACTAAGACATACTGGCCGGAGACTCAGGGTATCCCGCTTGAAAAGATATACAGTGTTTCAATAATGCCCTGCACTGCCAAAAAGGCAGAGCGCGTAAGGCCGCAGCTCCAGAGCAATCCCGGCATTCCTGATGTTGACGCGGTCATTACTACAAGAGAGCTTGGAAGGATGATAAAGAACGCGGGCATCGATTTCAAAAACCTCCCCGAAGAAGAATATGACAGTCCTCTTGGTCTTTCGAGCGGTGCCGCAGTTATCTTTGGCGTAACGGGCGGAGTCATGGAAGCAGCGCTGCGTACGGTCTATGCTGTACTCAATGATGGCAAGGATATTCCAGGGATCAATTTCATGCCGGTCCGTGGAATGGAAGGCATCAAGGAAGCAACTGTCGATGTTCCTGTCAACGGCCAGAACGTAACAGTCAAGCTTGCAGTTGCCCACACCCTCAAGAATGCAAGGATCCTCATGGACAAGGTCCGCGCAGGAGAGGCCGATTACCACTTTATCGAAGTCATGGCATGCCCCGGAGGCTGCATTGGCGGCGGAGGACAGCCCCAGCCTGTCAATGCCGAAGTCAGGGCAGCCAGAACTGCGGCTACCTACAGGGTCGATGAGTCAAAGATGATCCGCCAGTCTCACAAAAACCCCGACATCGTTGCCCTTTACGATAATTGGCTTGGCAAGCCCCTCGGCGAAAAGTCACACCATTTGCTCCATACCCACTATAAAGCTCAGCCAAGGGAAGTATAGAGTTATTTCCAAAATAGGGATTGAAGAGGGGGCCTTCGGGTCCCCTCTCACTTTTCTCCCAATACTAAAATATGATATTTATTCTCTTGATACATATTTTTAGATTTATAGGTGATATTGTGATAAATTAATGGCAGGGGATCTCTGTTCCCTTGCTGAAGTGTTCCGCCCCAAAAATGAAGGACTCCCTTTTAGCGGCTTCTCGCTGTCCCATGCCGAGATCCTTCCCCACGGCAGCACCATACCTCACAAACTGGTGAAGTCTTTCGAGGTATACTGGATAATAGAGGGAAGCGGCAAACTTTTTATAAATGGAAGAGCGGTAGACCTTAAAAAAGGAAGGGCGGCAGTCGTACCTCCCTCAGCTGTACAGTAGGCGGTAAACGACAGCGATAAAAAACTCGAGTTCCTCTGTGCCGTATCACCGCCATGGGATAAGTCAGAGGAAGAGATTTTCTGAGTCTTGGTGTTTATGCCGAGGTGCGCTTTTCACGGTAAGGTTAGAATATAGTTGTATATATATGGAAGCATATTTTAAGATGCCCTCTTTAGTGGCCTCGTGATGTCAGGAGTTGCAGCTTTTGAATAATACAGAAAAACAGAAAATATATCTTATACGTCATGCCAAACCGGATCTTCCCCACAATGGGAAGCTTTATTACGGATCAACGGACTATCCCCTTTCCGAAGATGGAATAATGATGGCGAGGAGTTTGTCAAAGGACCTGAAAGATCTTGAAGTAAATGCTGTTTTTTCAAGTGACTTAAAAAGGGCAAGAGATACAGCTGAAATAGCCCTGGCAGGACGCTTCTTCGAGATAAGACAGGTAAGAGGGCTTCGCGAAATACATCTTGGAGAATGGGAAGGAAGAAGTTTCGACGAGGTAAGGTCAACGTGGAACGATATCTACGAAAAGAGGGGGATATCTTTTGATTCTGTCGGGCCTCCGGGAGGAGAGAGTTTCAAAGATCTTCAAAAACGAACGGTCCCTGCCTTTGAGGATATACTTAGCGGCAACCCTTCAGGCAACATTCTGGTGTTTGCTCACGGCGGAGTTATCTGGTCACTTATGTGCAATTATTTCGGATTTAAGCTGAATGACATTTTTTTCTACCCGATGGATTTCTGCGGAATACATTTGATAGAACGTAACGGCGAATTCATGAAACTGATAAAATACAACTGGAGTTCGAGCCTGTCCTGATAAGGATCTAAAATACTATTCAGTGACCAGCAAATAAACATATCCATAGCAGCCGATCTTTGAATCGATTGGAGGAAGAAGTTATGAATAGGAAAAGAGGAAGTTTTTTTTCCGGTATTGTCGTAATGCTGGTGATATTACTTCTTTCAGCGACGGCTCTTCTTGCTGTTGCGACTCTTCGGGAGAGGAACATAGTAAAAGCAGAGTCTCTTCTGCGTTCAGGAGACTTTTATGGAGCGGCAGAGCTATTCGGAAAGGCTGAAAAATTTAGTCTCAGGCCGGAATCAAGAGTTGTAAGGGGACTTGCGGAAGCCAATCTTGGGATGGAAGACTATGAGGTTGCGACGCAGTATTATGAAAAGCTTGTAAAGCTTGAACCCGATAACGTAGACGCCAGATATAAGCTTGGCCTTCTCTACATTAGGGCAAAAGACTATGGTGCCGCAGAAAAAGAAGTGGTGGCCCTGAGAGGGATCGGAACCGAAAATGCCACACAGAGGGCCGACGCACTCACAGAAAATCTCTCATCCGGCAAGGTAAAGGGGTTTTTCAGGGACCTGCTTAAAAAAGTCGCACCGGGTCTTCCCGGGATGCCCGGCATTACAGAGGACGAACCGATCAAGCCCGAGACAGGGGAGACCTCAGAGGCTCCTCTTTCAGAGGATAAGCAAGAAGGAACAGATATCTTTCAGAGTGCGCCTGACTCGGGGGATGCTGTAACTGAGTGATGAAGTTCTTGCAAAAAACAGCAATACTCCTGCCCGTTCTTTTGTTTTTCTTCTTAATAGCGGGCAATGCAGAAGCTGAAGGACCCAAAGAGATCAATACAGAAAAGAGTCCCCTGCACAGGTCGGTATTTGCCATGCCGGTATATGTTGTTTTGCCGGATGGGTGCAGTTTTGTAAAATCACAGGCAGGATGTGTCGACAAGACAAAAAAAGTTTCATTGGAGTCCTCAGTTATACGTCTTCCATACTCTGCCCTTTTGGAAGAATTCACTGAGGAAAACCTGAAAAAGGCAAGTATGGAACTGAAGATGAAAAATGAATTTATCTGGAACGGTTCATCCGCGATATTGATGAAAATATTCCAGAAAAAAGGGTCCGCCCAGGTAGGCAAATGGACCCTCGTTGTTGACAGGGGCGAAGAGTGCTGGATGATAAACGGACTTTACCCTGCCAAGGATCAAATACGCGGTGAAGCTGTATTGAAAACTATAAAAAGTGCATACTGGGAAAGCGAAAAGATCTCTCACCCGGCAGAAATTCCTCAGGGGAATGTCGATGTACACGGGACACCCCTTAAGCTTGCAGCTCTGCTTGACGGTGCGGTGGTATATACAAAGGATGGTTTTCTCCCTACAAAGAATGATGACGGCTCTCTATTTGTCGTATCACGCCTGTCTAACACCTTTGTTACGCCGGATAAACAGCCAGGTTTTGCAAAGGAAAAACTTCAGATGATAGAAAAGGGAGAAAAGATAGACATTATCTCTGAAAAAGAGGTAATGATCAACGGATTGAACGGGATAGAGATAGTTGGATATACTTCAGGGGAACAGACGAAGCTAATATACCAGACGATGCTTTTTGACGGCAAAAACAGCCATGTTATGGTTGGTATAGCCAGCTCCGGAATTCCGGAAAACCTTGATTTGTTTCACAGTACGGCTGAAACATTTAAAGCAGTGAGATAAAACGAAATAGATCAGGAGGAAAAGAGGCAGATGAAAAAATACATAAGATTCACAGCGCTTTTTCTGATTTTATTGATCGCCCCTATTCAGACGGCATATTCTTACACCGAACATCACAGTTACAGTTCCAGCCATACTGAGGTCTGGGTGGACGCCACCGGCCTGGCGGCTCTTCTGGTGACTCTGGCGGCCGGAAACAGCAACAATGATGCAGAGGCTGCAAAACAGCAGGCAGCATACGAACAGAAAGTCAGGGAGATAAGAGAACACTCGAAGGAAAGCTCCAGAAAAGAGATGGAACATGCCCTAGACCTTATTTTTGAAAGGGGCGTTCCCGGAGCTGTAGAATTGCTGGTGAGATCTTGGGAAGGCGAAGGAAAAAAGACTTTCCTTGATGACAGAAATGGCGTAGCTGTACTCAAGGTCAGCGGATTTGAAGAGAACATCAGGCTCGAATACACGATCCGTCAGGAGAACAAAAAAATTTCAGTAAGGGTAACTGCTCCCGATTATTCGATCTCAGAGGAGTCGAGTG
>JBFXIQ010000071.1:0-6532 GCA_050175815.1 Synergistaceae bacterium | reverse complement strand
TCTGTGAAGCTTTGGAGGATATCGTTGTGCTCCTGGCAGATCGTCACAAAAAAGTCAGGTGTGACGATTATTCCTAGAGGTATCGTATCGTACTCTCCGGGTCTGTCTTCGTGGTTGACCGGGACATTGATAAGGACAAGGATGTGATTGTCTTCTATTTCAATACGGGAGGATTCTTCCGGGTCCAGTGCGGATCTGACAAAATCCTGGGGAGCCTCTGTCAGTCTTTCGGTTATAATAAGTTCCTCTGCTGTCGGCTTTATCAGGCTTATCCAGGCTCCTGATTCAATATTTTCCTGGTTGAGTTCAAGAAGCCTGTCATCGAATGTCTTTGATATTTTGAGCATTGTTATTCCTCCCCCGCTGTTTTTCTGAATTATCCCGTGATCTGAAACATGCACTGACGCACAAGTCAGGAGGTGTCATCAAAAAGATGCCATCGGCATACTATGCCGTTATTTCAAAAAACCTGTTAAATCTACGGGAGTGAAGGGACGAAAAGAAGGAAATTAATTAAATACTCCACACCCGGCATCGCCG
The DNA here is from genome assembly GCA_050175815.1 of Synergistaceae bacterium. Lineage (GTDB taxonomy): Bacteria > Synergistota > Synergistia > Synergistales > Synergistaceae > Caenicola. Next base: position 5,992 of record JBFXIQ010000071.1, on the reverse strand, counting down.
GGTGCTTATTAAAACTGCAGCCCGGACTAGAAAATATTCGCTAAGCGTCCTTGAGGTTCAGGACTGGGACTGGGACTATCCATGGACTGCTCCCTTCTTCGGGTGTTGCCCGATGCATCACTTTCTACGCAGTTAAGTTTAGTGCGCAACAACTTCAAGGTCAAGGGGAATAAATATAAAAAGGAGGTATTTCAGGCAAAAAGCAGAACCCGGAATACCCCCGCAAAAGCTGTGAACAGTGTTCGATTTGAATCTCGAAAAACTAACGCTTTGAGAACTGCTTGGCTGCTCTTGCTCCTTTGAGTCCGACCTTCTTACGTTCGACCATACGTGAGTCGCGGGTAAGAAGTCCGGCCTTCTTGAGAGATGGGCGTGCTGCGGGGTACATCTTCAGGATCGCTCTTGCGACACCAAGGCGTACTGCGCCTGCCTGACCTGTAAGTCCGCCGCCGTGGGCATTGACGAATACATCGATCTTGCCCTCTACCCCGGCTATCTTCAGCGCTTCAACAGCCTGTGTGGACCAGTAAAAACGCGGGAGATAGTCGTTAACTTCTCTGTTGTTGATAAGGAACTTACCGTCACCTTCGCAGATGCGTACTCGGGCGATAGCGTTCTTTCTTCTGCCTGTACCCCAAATAAAGGATACGGGGGCCGCTGTCTCTTTTTTCTTAACTGCCATTTTTTACACCCCTATCTCCTAGTCTATCTGCTCGGGTTTCTGAGCCTCGTGTGGATGGCTCGGACCGGCATATACTTTAAGTTTGCGATACATATCACGTCCAAGTTTGGTCTTGGGAAGCATACCCCATACGACCCTCTCGATCAGGCGTTCGGGACGGCGTTCAAGTACCTGCTGGTACGTTAGAGTCTTTAGTCCGCCAGGGTAGAGGCTGTGTGTGATGATCGTGGACTGCAGGAGTTTTTTGCCTGTAAGCCCAACTTTTTCTGCGTTTACGACAACAACAAAATCGCCGGTATCAACGTGCGGCGTGTATGTTGGCTTGTGTTTGCCAATAAGTATACGGGCTACCTGTACTGCAAGACGGCCAAGGTGTTTGTCAGTTGCGTCGATCACATACCATTTGCGCTCAACTTCCGCACCCTTAGCCATGAAAGAACGTGTTCCTATCATGGATCTTCCTCCTCAAAAAAAGTGGATCACTAATATTTTATATTTCTTAAAGCTACTCGTCCGGTTCTCTGAAGCCGTGACATACGTGCGCGAACGCACCGCTCTTCAGGGACACTGCCTGTTAACGTGGGGGAAAACAGACTGCGGGGCTAGAGTACGCGTTCAAGCCTCGGATTATCAATTATTCCGGGAAGACGTCCGCGCTTGGCGATAGGCCTTCCGTCGATCATTTTCAGGTCCATGGTCATATCCCTTGACTTTCCGTGTGTTATATAACTGCCTACTCCGTAAACACTTGCTCCGGCTTCGTTCATCATCTTTATGCGTTCAGGGGTAAGGCCTCCTGTAGCTATAACCTGCACATCATTGTAACCGGCAATATCAAGACGCCATCTGATCTCACGGACCAGATCCGGGGTAACGCCGCCGCGCTCACCCGGCGTGTCAAGCCTTATTCCGGAGAGCTTGTCTCCAAGACATTCTGCTACTCGCATAGTCTCTTCTGCTTCATCCTTGAAAGTATCAACAAGGACTATACGCGGTTCCTCCGCAGGGATCTGAGCGTCATAAAGCTTAGCAAGCTTAACTGTGTCCCCTACTATCAATATTGCGGCATGGGGGATGGTCCCCTTTGGTTCTTCGTTGCACAGCTTTGCGGCCAGAATACAGCTCATCGCGCTGCACCCGGCTATCTTCGCCGCTCTTTCCATTACCGGCGCGACAGCCGGATGAACATGCCTTGCTCCGAAACAGAGCACATTGCGGCCCTCAGCTGCTTCTACACATTCCCTGGCTGCCGTGGCCCATCCTGTAGATGAGGCAAGCATGCCCAGCAATACTGTTTCATAAAGGCCAAAAGACTCATAGGTGCCGGTAATTCTCATAAGGACCTCTTTGCCTTCAAAACACGACCCTTCAGGAATAGCTTCGACTGCCGGCGGGTTCGGGAATGTCCTGAAAAGTCGAAGGACTTCTTCAAGTCCGGCAAAAATACCGCTGCTGCGGGTAAATACCTCTGCTACGACAGGAGTCTCCAGCAAACCTGCCGAACGAAGCACGTCTCTTGTCTTTAAAAAATAAATATCTGTTGTCCAGCCTTTCAGCAGTTCCTCGTGGGTTGCCGAAAAAAGGCGGCCTTCTGTCTCCTCGTAGGAAGCAATATCTTTCTGGCTGTCAAGCCTCTTGAGCGGCATGGCAACAGCCTATCTTACGACAACCTGCAGGATGGACAGGATCATAAAAGCGAGCATCAGTCCCGCAGTAATCTTAGTCAGAGATGACATACGCTGCCATGTTCCTCCCGTATCTGCCTGAGTTCCGCCTCCGCCAAAAGCTCCGGTGAATCCACCGCTTTTTCTGTGCTGCATCATTATAACTGCAACAAGAGCTACACAAACAAGGATGTGAAGGATTCCAAGAAGGATTTTCACAAACCACACCTCCAGAGTTTTCTATATTCCGGCGGTCGGGCCGTCACTACCGGACAGACCGGGAATTTTCCATAGTACGTACAGCATAGTATTGTAACACAGGTATGAGGATTTCTGCTATACCTTTTATTGCAAGGGCCCTGTGAGAAATTTTTGTTTTGATCGGGTCGCCAAGTTCAGAAAAAGTCTTGTCATAGCCGTCAGGTACAAATACGGGGTCATAACCGAAACCGCTGATGCCGGATGGCATTAATGCGATATGTCCGCTGCAGCTGCCTTCATAAACAAGGGGCGCTTCCCTGTCAGGAAATACGACCGCTATGCATGAGACAAAACGCGCTCTTCTGTCTTTAATGTCTTCCATTTTCAAAAGGAGCCAGTTCGTTCTATCCTGGTCAGTACCCGGAACGGCACGGGCGGAATGTATCCCCGGAGCTCCTCCGAGGGCGCATACTTCGAGGCCGCTGTCATCAGCCATTGCAGGCAGATCAAGCGCCTTAGACCAAGCCTTCGCTTTCAGGAGAGCATTTTCTTCGTAGCTGTTTCCTGTTTCCTCTACCTCTGTCTGAGTAGCAAAATCACCGCCGTAAAGAAGCTCTATTCCTATCGGCGCAAATGCATCTTTCATTTCACGGTACTTATTTCTGTTGCCGCTTGCAAGAACTATCTTCATCTTAAAAAAATCGCCTTTTCCTCTTCTGTAAGTTCAAGGGCTTCGGCCTGTATCCGATGGATCTCGCAGATCCCTTTCCATCCCAGGGATAATATCTCATCCAGTTCAGCCCTCGAGAATACTCCTCCCTCACCGGTGCCCTGGAGTTCTACAAACTCTCCCTTTGATGTCATAATGATGTTTGCATCGACATCTGCGGCGGAATCTTCTTCGTAGCACAGGTCCAGCATCGGTACCCCGCCGACCTTGCCGGCACTGACAGCTCCTATCTGTGTTTTGACAGGTATTTGATCTATCAGCGAACCTGCGACCATCCATCTCATGGCATCAAAAAGCGCAACAAAACCAGCCGTGACAGAAGCTGTTCTTGTCCCGCCGTCAGCCTGCAGCACATCACAGTCGATCCAGATGGTTTTTTCTCCAAGCTTGGTCATATCGACAGCTGCACGAAGCGACCTACCGATCAGTCTCTGTATCTCAGTTCCCCTGCCGTTGAGCTTACCTTTGCTTATGTCCCTTTGTGTCCTCTGGTGTGTGGATCTTGGCAGCATTGAATATTCAGCGCTTATCCAGCCTTTGCCTGTCCCCCTCATAAATGGGGGAACTTTGTCTTCTACAGAAGCAGTACAGAGGACCTTGGTATTACCCCATTCAACAAGGACCGACCCTTCCGCGTACCTGCTGAAATTCCTTTGGAACTTTATCGGTCTGAGCTCAAATGGTTCTCTTCCGTCAATTCTCACTATTTCAGATCCCATCAGTTGATTTCCCAGGGCCTTGTAAGGTCCGCGGGTGTCTTCTCTCCGGATTCTTTTCCGTCTATGTAGAATTTGACCTTCTTAACAGGAGGAAAATTGTCTTTCATTGTCCGAACGAGCCCAGTAATAACAATTGCTGCTTTGTCCTTGCCCAAGGTCTTCAAAGATGAGCTGAACGCCCCGGTCATATCGAGATAGAGCCAGTCTCCGCTCATAAAAACATTGAGTACACGGACATTGTTGTCCAGCATTTTTGTTTCTTTGAGTCCATCGATATAAACAGAGGCTACCTTTTCTATATCTTCTTCAGTCATTCCTTTTTTGATCTCGATCTCTCTCTCTGTAAAAGTCGTTCCATCAGGTATGTAGAGGTTGTATTTCACGTTGCCCGGGCCGCTCGATGAGCTTGAACCGACACTTAATCTTTCCGCCTCAGGAGCACTGCCTACTACATTTCCAACTCTCGGGCCTCCCTTTTTATCTGCCCAGTTGAAGAAATAATTTGCACCCAGATATCCGCAGACAAAAAATATGGCAAGAAGAGCTATCCAGGCAAATATCCTGACAAGCAGAGGGGCTTTTTTGCTCTCATCATCTTCTTCCTCTTGTTCAAATTCTTCGTAATGATCTTCATGCTCATCGTTACGGCTATCCCATGAACGATCATTGTCCCTGTCTTTTGGCCTTCGTTTTCCCGAATACCTTGCGAAAAAGCCTTCGCGCAGATCCTCTTTGTCCTCTTCCATGACTCTTTTTCTCTCATGGGAAACGTCGTCACTTTGTCGGGCAGAAACGCGCCTTACAGAGGGTTCGTCATAATTTTCATCTTCTTTTTTCTTTCTTATTATAAAATGGCGGGTTCTTTCTTCAGGATCCCTCATGCATTATTCCTCCTGTAATACGATCACTCTGCCGTCACCGGATGTTCGTTGATATAAGTTACGATCCCCTTAGCAAAGCTTCTGCACAGGGCTTCTCTGTAGGATGCGGTGTTCAGTTTTTGCGCCTCAGCTCTGTCTGTGAGGTAGCCCATTTCGATCAACACAGATGGCATCCCGGCGCCTCTCAGCACGTAGAAAGGTGCCTGTCTCACCTTACGCATTGGAAGCCCCGATGAATTTGCAGAGCTGTGAAGCACCTCTGTGAGGCTTGTGCTCTCATTTATTTTGTCATTCTGCTGCATATCTCCAAGTATTTTGAGCAGCAGCCTCGTTTTCTGGTCTGCGCGCTGGACGTCCTGCGGTGTCTCCGCCCCTCCGCTTATTTCCTTGTTTTCGTATATAGCCAGCTGCATTGCGTCTTTGTCTGACGGGGGAGCCATTATGTAAAACTCAAGTCCTGCGGCAGCCTTCCCTTTGGGCATCGCATTGCAGTGTATGCTGACAAAGACATTGGCTTTGTTGTCGTTTGCAAAGGCAGTTCTCTCTGCAAGCTTCAGATATACGTCAGTCTTTCTTGTATAACGGACATCTATGCCGTAAGCCTTCAGCATCTCTCCAAGCTGGAGAGCCGCCTTGAGATTTATGTCCTTTTCCCTTACGCCGTTTGCAGCGGCGCCCGGGTCATGCCCTCCATGCCCCGCGTCAAGCACGACAACAGGTCTTTTGCTGCCGTAAGTCACCTTTAGAGGTACTGCCGGCGTTGCTCCTTCTTTTTTCTCTTCTTCAAGCATAGGATTTTCTGGCTTGACCGTTACCTCTTTTTCGGGTTTTTTCAGCTCAGCAGCGGTTTCTTTAGTAGATTCTTTTTTATGTTCTTCTTTCTTTGTCTGTTCAGTCTGAGGAGGTTCCTGCCCCGATTCAGCCCATTTCATCCCCGGGTTTTTGCCTATCTTTGTATAAAACTGGTCCAGTACGGTTATCATGGCTTTTGAATCCGCCCACCAATGTCCATCTTCGATTGCAATCGGATCAGGAAGGCTTATGATCGCACCGTCTACCCTCACCACGCTTGAATTGTTCCAGAACTCCATTTTTTTGCCGTCCATGACTACCAC
>JBFXIQ010000070.1:0-6609 GCA_050175815.1 Synergistaceae bacterium | reverse complement strand
ACATTATGTTTCCCCTGGAGGTCTGGGGAGTCCCTAAGAAAGAGGCTGAGGAGAGGGTAAGAGAGCTTCTTGAGCTTGTAGGACTGACAGAGAAGAAAAATGAGAAGATCCGCAACCTGAGCGGAGGGCAGAAACAGCGTATAGGCATAGCAAGGGCACTGGCGCTCAAACCTAAGATACTGCTCTGCGACGAAGCAACATCGGCACTTGATCCCAAGACCACAATATCTATCCTGGAATTGCTTATGGATATCAACGTAAAGCTTGGGGTAACGATAATAGTCGTCACACATCAGATGGAAGTTGTAAAAATGGTCTGCAACAAGGTCGTGATACTTGACGGCGGCAGTGTAGTGGCATCTGGTGATGCCGACAGCCTTTTCCTGGCCCCGGGAGAAGAGCTTCGCAAGCTCATAACAGACGATTACGCGGTGATCCCATCCGGTACCAACATAAGGCTGATGTTCCCGCGTGAGATAGCCAACGAGAGCATAATAACCCGAATGGCAAGGGAGCTTGACATAGATTTTTCTGTGGTAGGCGGAAGGATAGAAAGATACAGGGATACCGTGATGGGATTTTTGATAATTAACGTCTCAGATGCTGACCTGGAAAAAGTGATCAACTGGCTGAGGGACAATGGAATGTTCTGGGAGGTAATGAAAAATGCTGAATGAACTGCTCTTTGCACTCTGGGAGACACTTTACATGATAGCGGTGTCCACCCTTTTCTCAGGGATATTTGGATTTGCTGTTGCAATAGTGATGATAATGACTGGTTCAAACGGCCTTAAGCCCAACAAAGCAGTTTATTCCACATTGAGCCTGATAGTGAATCTGCTCCGTTCATTCCCGTTCATAATACTCATGATAGCGATAATACCCTTAACAAGGCTTATCGCAGGAACTTCCATCGGAAGCACTGCATCGATCGTTCCTCTTACCATAGCGGCAACGCCGTTTGTTGCACGTCTGATGGAGGGCAGCCTTCTCGAGGTAGACCCGGGAGTCGTTGAGGCAGCAAAGTCATTCGGTGCCGGCGATATGCAGATAGTCTTCGGTGTAATGGTCAAGGAGGCAATGCCCTCTATAGTGCTCAACTGGGCAGTAGTTGCCATCAACCTTCTCGGATACTCGGCAATGGCAGGGGTAGTCGGCGGCGGCGGACTTGGAGACCTTGCCATCAAGTATGGATATAACAGGTTCCAGACAGACGTAATGATCTATTCCGTTGCGATACTCATCGTGATAGTCCAGGTGATACAGTCTGTGGGAAATAAAGTTTACGAAAAGATAAAGTAGCTACGATCATCTTGGAATCTTTTCAGGGAGGTGGAGCCTATAGATAAAGGAAGCGACATGTGCGGTATGTATGAGAGAGGAAGAGTAACATCGTGCGGTACAGGTGCGGCATTGACAGTGGGGCTCTGCCCCTTAAGAAGAAAGGATGGTATTTGATATGAAAAAATTTGCAATGGCGATTTTACTGTCTCTGATAATTCCGACAGCTCTTTTCGCTGCCGAAAAGACCATAACGGTAGGAGTCACTCCATTCCCCCATAAGGACATAATGGTCGTAGTCAGGGATCTTCTCAAAAAAGAGGGATATGATCTCAAAATAAAAGAGTTCACTGACTACGTGACACCCAACACAGCCCTTGCCGAAGGCAGCCTTGACGCAAACTTTTTCCAGCACGTCCCATATCTGGAAAACACAAACAAGGAAAAGAAGCTGGATCTTGTCTGGGTCGCAAAGGTACACATAGAACCGCTTGGTCTCTATTCCCAGAAGATCAAAAAACTCAGTGAACTTAAAAACGGAGCCCAGATAGCAATTCCAAACGATGCAACAAACTGCTCAAGGGCACTGCGCTTGCTTGAGAAAAACGGTCTTATCAAGGTCAAGGCCGGAGAACTTGTGACAGCAAAAGACATCACAGAAAATCCCAAAAAGATAAAAATAAGGGAGATCGAGGCCGCGCAGCTTCCCAGGACGCTTAGGGACGTTGACGCATCTGTCATCAATACTAATTTTGCAGTCGAGGCTAAGCTCATCCCGTCAAAGGACGCCATCGCTATCGAAGGTAAGGATTCCCCCTATGCCAATGTGATAGCGGTCAGGGCAACGGACAGAGACAGCCCTGCCGTAAAGGCCCTGGTCAAAGCTGCTAATTCAAAAGAAGTCAAAAAGTATATAGAAACAGAGCTCGTTCCAAAGGGGATAGTCCCGGCATTCTAAGAGTGAAACGTCAGAAGAACAGGCAAAGGCAAGCACAAAATAAACACATATTAAAAAGAAGAGGCAATTCTGCCTCTTCTTTTTATATACAGGAATATATTTGTCTTTTCAGAACAAAGTAATTTCTGTGGCAAAAGACGTCATATTTAGAAGTAGAGCTCGTACTCCTGCGGGGTCGGGGCATTGTAAATATACTCGGCTTCAGCCTTTTTAGCTTTTATCCAAAGTTCGATAAGCTTTTCCGGGAAGACAGGTGCAAGATACTCCCTGTCCTTTTCAAGGCCTTTCAGGACCGAGTTGAGGTCAAGCGGAAATGTAAGTTCTTCTTTTGCGTCCTGTGACTGATAACCCAGCGCCACCGGGTCAAGCCCCTTGATTATCCCGTCTGCTCCGGCAAGGATCATCGCGGCGAGGAAGAAATAGATATTCGCCGAGGCATCGCCTGTACGATACTCAATGCGGGTCTCCTTTTTGCTGACATACCCGGGGATCCTGACAGCCGCGGCACGGGATCCTTTTGCAAAGGTTGCGCTCACAGGGGCCTCATAGCCGTGGACCAGGCGTCTGTAGCTGTTTGTGCTCGGGCATGCGAAGGCCAGGAGGCTTCCCGAGAGGCTGTGTTTGAGAATGCCTGCCGTATAGGAGAGGCCTGCTTCTGAAAGGTTGAAGAGAGCTTTTCCCGGGAAAATGGATTTGCCTTTGTTTTCGAGAAACTGGTGCACGTGCATGCCATTTCCGGGCATTTTATAGAGTGGTTTGGGCATAAAGGTAACGAAAAGACCCATCTCTTCTGCGACCTGTTTGATTATCCATTTGGCCAGGGAGACCTGATCTCCCGCCTTGTCTATATCCATAAAATCAAGCTCTATCTCAAGCTGTGATATGGCTACTTCGTGATGATGGTACTTTACCGGGATACCGACAACTTCCATCAGGCTTACTGTCTCGTTCCGGAAATCCATGTATTTGTCCTCAGGAGGCATCCTGTGGTATGCCTTGTGCGGATCGACCCTTGGAGCGACAGAGAAACCCTCTCCCATGCCTTCCGATGACGCTACTCTGTAGTTTGCGTGATCTGCCCCGGTGGAATATTCGACATCTTCAAAGACATAATATTCAAGTTCCACAAGGACCTTGGCGTTATCCGCGACACCTTCTTTTTTGACAAACTCCTTCGTTTTCTTGACAATGTTTCTTGGGTACTGGTCAAAGATCTCCCTCTCCGTTGAGACAACGTCGCAAAGAACGTGCAGCATCTTGTAGTCGCCGCGCAATTCAAAAAAAGCTGTCGTCATGTCCGGAATAGCGACCATGTCTGAATTATTTACCTTGGCGTAGCCGTAGTTTGATGCGTCAAATCCTATACCTTCATTGAGCACCTTTTCACTTGCGTATGTCTGGGGAAGAGATACGCTTCTGATGTTTCCATATATGTCTACCATTAACAAGTTTATAAAATCAGCGTCTTCCAGTCTTCCGTTATAGCGCTCAAGCTGCATTCAAGATCCCTCCGTGGGCAGACTTTGGTTTCAGCCCCATCTATTGTGTAAATGGAATAATAGAGAGTTTATCACGTGACGAAAAATATGGGAACAAAAATGTTCTTTTGGGAATGGGTTCAGTGGTCATACCGAAAGTCCACATTTTCCATGATGTTACGATTGGCGCAGGTTCAAGGATAATCAAGGACCTGGGTCCGGGTGGAGTCTATGTTGGAAATCCGGCAAGGCGTGTCCTGAGGCCCATAATCGATACAGAGGAGTCTGAAGAGTGACAGGATGAGAATTTCAAATGTTAAAGGGAGCAGGCCCTTCAACAGGAACCTGCTCTCTTTTTTTACAGACAGATCTTTATTGTTGCCTTATCTTATGCTTTGTCTATCTTCAGGGCGTTAAGTCCCTCTTTTACCATAAGCACCGCGAGGACCAACAGTATGGCAGATATACCCGCCAGTGCGTAATTCGGGTTGGGGCTCATCATAGTTGTTTTGATCTCTATGACAAGACCTGCCATGCTCGTAACAAGCATGAACCAGAAGGGGACAAGAAGGAAAGTCGCCTTTTTCTTAAGTCCCCGGATGATCCATACCGCAACTCCAAGGAGGGCGAGAGCCGCGACCAGCTGGTTGGATGCGCCGAATACAGGCCATATCATTGCCCATGCTGCTATCGCTTTGCCGGAAGCGTCAGTAGTCTTTACATAGACGAGTCCAAGCGCGACGGCTATCGCTATTATTGTGGCAACGTATTTACCTATCCTATTGCCTGAAAGTTCCTGGATCTGATAACGTGCGAGTCGTGTGGCCGTGTCGAGAGAGGTGAGGAGAAATCCGTTAATGGCTATGGCACCGAACCTTGTCCCGAGAACAGGGTCTATGCCTACGATAGTACAGAATTGGCCAAATCCGGCTGCAAAGGTGCCGACCGGTCCGCCCTTCTGGATGCCGCCCGCGACCATAAGTGTTCCGATGGCGATGACTGCCACGAGACCCTCAAGAAGCATTGCGCCATATCCTACAGGGAGGGCATCCCTTTCGTGGCAGAGCTGCTTTGAAGTAGTTCCGCTCCCAACAAGGGAGTGGAAGCCTGAGATAGCACCGCATGCGACGATTACAAAGAGCATCGGCCAGAGGTGGAGTTTCGAAAGACCGAAATATTTTACGTTGTCTGCTATCATTGGGATAGCACCGCTGTCCATCTTTGCTCCGAAGATCATTCCTATCGCGCCTATGCCGACTGCGAAGTAGAGGAAGAAGGAAGCCAGGTAGTCTCTTGGCTGGAGAAGGAGCCATACGGGTAGGACAGAAGCGGCGAGTATGTAGATAGCCAGGAAAATGTTCCACTGGTCTTCCGAATGAGTGAACATAGCAGCGACAAATGGCCAGTCTCCTCCTTTGACTGAGCATACAGCAATTATTGCCAGCATGAAAAGAGTTACTATTTTAAAATTCATATTAAAACGATATATAAGCACACCTGAGATCATTGCCAGAAGGATATACATACAGCTCACAAATGCAACTACAGGGTCAGTGACGAAAGTGGCGGTTGTAAGAACCAGAAAGACTGCCACAATGAGTATCAGAGAGAGGATAGTAAATCCAAGGAATAACTTTTTGCCGGTCTCACCTATCCAGCGTTCGATCACAGTGCCGACTGATTTGCCGTCATGGCGCATAGATGAGACAAGGGATCCCATGTCGTGTGGCCCGCCAAGGAAGATAGAACCGATGACGCACCACATGATCGTAGGCAGCCACCCGAATATGGATGCGGCGGTTATAGGTCCTACGATAGGCCCTGCTCCCGCTATTGATGAAAAATGATGTCCGAGAACCACTGCCGGGTGGGCCGGACAGTAGTCGATACCGTCATTTAGCCTTTCGGACGGTGTGGGGGTCTTATTGTCGAGGTTGTATACCCCGGCCATAAAGTCTCCGTAAAATTTGTAGCCTATTACGAAAAGTACTGCAGAAACGATAAACATTACTGGAAACATAAATAACACCTCCTAAAAAATTTTGTGCTGAACGGTAATTGCCCTTTATGGAGGGCCCTATCCCGGATGTCTCTGACCTGTCACCTCCCCTGCTTTATTAACAAGATACGCCAGATCCTCAATTACTTTTGGAGGATCATCCCCGATCCTGTATAAATGGACCTCAATAAATCCTCTCAGGCCCATCAAAAAAGATTTTTTTCTTGTAAAATATCTGCCCTCTTTTTTTACAAAAATAAATCGCTGGGACATAAGGTCGGGTTCTGATGCTGCTGTAGTGAATATTCTTTTTGGGTCCTCCGGAAGATACTTCCATACTATATAGTCATCTACATAATATCTGGCTATCTCCCCGATCAGCCCGGATTTTATAAGGCTGACCCGCCTTTTAAGCCCCTCTGCCGAGCCGTTCTTCCAAGGCTCAAAACGCCACTCACTCCATATTTCTTTTGCCTCGGACAGATAAGAGAAATCTTCCAGAGTACGCACCTCCCATAATATTATCATTACATTATATTAATATGTGTAAGTGTCTAAAAATACGATACACCTAAGTTGTAGAATTATCAAATTATTTTCTTAAAAATCAACTTATCGATTTTGATTTATATTCAACAACAGGCGCAAAGATGCTCATTGTGTTATCATTTAGAGTGTGACAAACAATAACATCTGGAGAACAAGAACCCGGAGAACTCTTGCATATGCTGGATCCTTAATGTATAATGCGCCTTACCTATCTTCTGAGATCCGGCTCGAATTCCGGATCTCTTTTGATGTTGCTCAGGAATAGGCGGAAATATTAGCCCTAAGGGCGTTATTACTGAAACAAATACAGGGAGGCAAGACAGAAATGGCAAAGGAGAAATTTG
>JBFXIQ010000069.1:0-6613 GCA_050175815.1 Synergistaceae bacterium | reverse complement strand
TGATGCGCGTGGGCAGCTTCGATATCTTTTACTGTAAATGCAAGATGGAATTCAGCCTCTCCCAGGTCATATTTTTCTGTCCTGTCGTGCAGGCAGGTCAATTCAAGCTGAAAATCCGTCTCTCCGTCACCAAGGTATACCAGCGTGAAATCAGGCTTCTCCACCCTTTTTACCTCTTTCAGGCCAAGAGCCTCTTCGTAGAATTCCATGCTTTTTTTCAAATCAAGGACATTAAAATTAAAATGTGCAAATCTTGCTTTCATTGGGATCACCCTTTTTATGGTAGTGTTGTATCGTTATTCCTTAAGCCCTTTCTCTAGTTCCGTGCAAAAAAGTTTTACTGTTTTATAAGCCCTTGCCAGCTCTGTTTTGCTCAGTGAAGAAAGGGCCTTGATCTCCCATTCGTGAAGGTCTTTTACCAACCTTTCCGCAAGAGCTCCCCCTTCCGGGGTAAACCTTATCACCTTGCGGCGCCTGTCTTTTTCATGGGGGAATCGCCCGATGACAGACTTTCTTTCCAGCGCGTCAAGGGTCGCTGTCATAGTTTGCCGCGGTATCCCCAGATAGTCGGCGACCTCAGCAGGCTCGACTCCTTCAGGCCTCATATAGAGCTCCTCGATCAAGGTCATCGCACTGTTGGATATACCATGCTTCTGTGCCCAGCATGTGTATACCCTGTCATAGCGGCGCCATAGGTCGGAAAGTTCAAGCAGAGAATTAATTTCTTTATTATCCGTCTTTTTCATATGCCTGTATCGCCCCCTATATATTTTTATGAGCAAGGACATCCGCTGAGACACCCCTTGATTCAACGAGCCAGATAGTAACTAAGATAGCAGAGAGTACGATATTTGCAAAGGTCATAGACAGCCAGACACCGTCAAGCTTCCAGAATAATGGAAGCAGCCACAGGAAGAAGGGCAGTATTATCAGGGGATCGACGTATGTCAGAAACGACGAATTTCCGGAACGCCCTATCGACTGATAATACGATGCGCCGACCTTCGCGATCCCCACGAAGGGGAACATCGGCGAAGCAAGTATCAACCCTCTTGTTGCTATAGCCGCGGTATTTCCGCTCATTGAGAAAAAACCCGGTATATATCCTGCAGAGACCAGCAACGCAGCAGAACAGAAGAGTCCTATCCCAAAGGCAGACGAAAAACCCATCCTTGCAGTCAATTTCCTTCGTGCCGGCAGGGATGCGCCGTGATAATAACTTATTAGGGGCTGTATACCTTCTGCCACACCTTCCTGAAGCATTATTCCGACAGGTATCACATAGCTTATCACTGAATATGCCGCTATGCCCTGTTCCCCTCCGTAAACAAGAGACTGCCAGTTATGCATGATCATAGTAAGAGCTGCAGCCATCTGTACACCAAAGGGAGGTATCCCCATGGTTATGATCCTTCCCGAAAAGACCGGAGATCTCCATACATTTTTATATTTCAGCCTGACATTGGAACGGCCTCCGATAAAGTGACAAAAGAAAAGTACTGCAGTCAGCAGCTGTGAAAGAACTGTTGCCCAGGCCGCTCCCGCTACCCCGAAAGGAAATACAAGCACCCAGAGCCAGTCAAGGATGATATTCAGCACAAAACCGGAGACCATTATGTACATGGATTTGCGCGGATAACCGTCGTTTCTGACGGCTCCGAGCAGGCCCATCGTGAATATCTGCGTGAAAGAAAATAGAAGCAGTATCAGTCCATAGACTAAAGAGAGGTGTGAAAGCTCTTCCGAGACATTAAAGGTTCCTATGAGCTTCGGCAGTGAGATGCCGAATGACAGGGATACCAAAAGGGAGACAAGCACCATGAGCATCACCATTGAAGTAAGTATCCTCTCTGCAAGCCTCTCTCGCCCTCTTCCCCTGCTTATGGAAAGAAGAGCTCCTCCTCCGATCCCTATCCCTGCTCCCGCGGCTGTGGCAAACAAAGTGAAGGGATAGGCAATACCTATCGCCGCCAGGCCTGAGTCTCCTGCTCCCATCCCTACAAAAAAACCGTCAACTATCGTATATACACCGCTCAAAAGCTGGGATGCAAGGGCAGGAAGGACAAACCTGCAGTAAAGAAGTGACATCTCCTTATAATTTTTGGCTTTAAGGGCCACCATACTAACAACTCCATATAATCCTATTTCGTATTATCCATATATGGATCTTACAACATTTTACTATTTTGTCAACATGGATAAATGAGCAATACTCTTGATTGCAGTAACAAAGATAAGATGCTAACCTCACTATTGTATTTGACCGGAAACTGAAAAATGCGAAACGGGGTAACTTATGAGAGAGTGCGTTCCGGATCCATGTAATACACAACACATTATGATGACGACCCTGCCGATACCCGGACTGGTCATAAGGCTCGCGATACCAACTGTGATAAGCATGCTTGTCACAGCGATATACAATACAGCGGACACCTTCTTCGTTTCAAGGCTTGGAACGAGTGCCAGCGGCGCAGTCGGCATCGTCTTTTCTATAATGGCTATCTTTCAGGCTATAGGCTTCACTTTCGGGACAGGCGCTGCCAGTATGATATCAAGAAAACTCGGCGCCAGGGAGACCGAGGCTGCAAGCAGGTATGCCTCCAGCTCTTTTTTTCTGGCATTTGGGTCAGGCCTGATTTTCACCATTTACGGACTCTTTTCCCTTGATGACTTTATGTTGAGGTTCGGATCTACAGAAACGATCCTTCCCTACGCAAAAAGCTACGCAATGTACATCCTGCTTGGCGCGCCGATAATGTGCACATCTTTTGTCATGAACAATGTGCTCAGAGCTGAGGGCAAGGCAGCTTTCGCAATGGTCGGACTTGTGACCGGAGCCCTGCTCAATATCGTGCTGGATCCGATATTCATCTTCACTTTCGGCCTCGGCATATCAGGGGCAGCGATCGCAACGCTGATTTCCCAGTGCATAAGTTTTTCAATTCTTCTCTCTGTTTTCATACTCCGAAAGAGCAGCATAAGGATCAGCATCAGAAACATTTCAAGGAAACCGAAAGATTTTTTCGACATCCTGACCCTTGGCACCCCCTCTCTATGCAGGCAGGGACTTGCAAGCATAGCAACAGTGGCCCTCAATGTTGCCGCCTCGGCATATGGCGACGCCGCGGTAGCCGCCATGTCGATAGTGGGACGCACATTTATGCTCGTCTTATCCATGATGATAGGCCTGGGACAGGGTTTCATGCCTGTCTCTGGATACAACTACGGCGCGAAGAATTACGCCCGTGTGAAAGAGGCGTTCTGGTTCACAGTGAAGACCGGCTTGTTGATAATGGCAGTGACAGCAGTGACCGGTTTTGTGATGGCGCCTGGGATAGTATCGGCATTCAGGAAAGAGGACGCAGAGGTCATCGCAATAGGGACCCTGGCCATGCGGCTCCAATTTTCCGCCCTCATCCTACAGCCGCTTTTCGTATCGACAAATATGCTTTTTCAGTCAACGGGGCATGCAGCAAGAGCGACCTTTCTTGCCTGCAACAGGCAGGGAGTATATTTTCTCCCTCTTATTCTGATCCTGCCATCACTATTCGGCATAACAGGAATCCAGATAACGCAGCCCCTATCAGATATACTGAGTTTTCTAACATGCATCCCCTTTTTGTATCTTTTCATGAAAAAGCTGAATAAGCTCGAGAAAGAAAGTATTTCCTGATGGCTTTTCGGATAGGTATAATATAACTGAGAAGCGGAAGATGGAGAAAACTAAAACTTTCATAAGGAGATGACCGTATGTATAGATTGGATGAAATCATTTTGAAAAGGCAAAGCTGCCGCAGCTACGAGACAAAGCCTGTGGCAAAAGAAGACATAATCAAGTGTCTTGATGCTGCAAGACTGGCGCCGTCTGCATGCAACAGCCAGCCATGGAAATTTACAGTGGTCACTGAACCGGAAACAAAAGCTAAGCTTGCGGCCCTTCTGCAAATAGTGGGAGGCAACAAATTCGCAGACGCGGCTCCGGTGCTTGTCGCAGTCAGTGAAGATGAATGCCCCAAACTTATGCCCGGAGTGCTTGAGAGATGGAGCTGCAAACATTTTGCCCATGGCGATATCGGAATTGCAATGGCGCACTTCACGCTCAAGGCTGCAGAATCAGGCCTTGCAACATGCATAATGGGGACCTTTGAGGACAGCGATGTAAAGGAACTCCTCGACATCCCGAAAGGCGACACCGTTCGTGTGGTCATTGCGCTTGGTTATCCGTCGGACGATAAGATAAGGGATAAAAACAGGAAAGAACTTGGCGAGATAGTCCGTTTTATAGATTAAAAGAAAAAGCTCACCCTATTTCCAGAGTGAGCTCAGTTTGGCATATTCTGTATCATCTTCCGTGTGCCGCAGTGAGTGCAGGAAATATCTGCCCTCGCTGCAGGGCAGCTCCTGAGTGAGGCATCGGACCCTGGTACGCGGTATGGCGTGTAAGAACTCTGACTCAACATGTACGGGCACAAGTTCTTCGCTGACTTTGTCCGGCACCGTGTCCAGCGCCCAGCTGAAGAAGACGGCATGGTTCGTGTGGTCGTTGACGTCAAGATCCTGCCAGCGCACCTTCCACTTCTCCTCTATCTGCGGATCTGTCAGGTCCGGGACTTTCACATCATCAGGAAGCACTTCCGAGATCCTCTCCATAAAACCCGTCATCAGTTCGCTCTTGTTGAGACGGATCGGCCTCTCTCTCTTAAGGTCCAGCAGTACCCACCATGTATAGGCAGAGCCGAGGAAATCGCCAGCGCCGTTCCACAATTTGTAAGAACGGAGGGAGTAAAGATTATGACAAGGTTCCGCGTATGTCTTTATCCTTATCGTCCCATCCTCTTTAGTCGGATATTTTTCCAGATCGATACGATACTTTCTGAGGACCCATGTCACATCGTGCTCAAGTGTCTGCCTGACAGAGAGGTTGTATTTTGAGGCATCTATGTCCGCCATCTCCTGGAACATCTCCAGGAGAACTCCAAACTTCAGCCTTCCTTTGGGGTCGATCCCGCTGAACGGGATCTGGTTCTCTGTCTCAGTCATCGAGGTAACAGTCAAAGTACCCCTGTATATAGACTACCGGAGTGCCTTTGTCCCCCGAGCCTGATGTAAGGTCGCAGAGAGATCCGATAAGGTCAGTCATCCGCCTTGGAGTTGTCCCGAAGGTGTAGTGTCCGAACTTGTCCATTTCGCCCTTTGACTCAATGGCCTCGCGTATCGCCTCAGACGGATCCTTGTCCCCTGCGTTGTCTGCAACATACTTGAACTTTATCTCCTTTGGCATCCCGTTCAGTCCATCTGTGTAACCGGGTGAGACCACAGGATCCGCCAGCTCCCATATACCGCAGACAGGATCTTTGAAAGCCCCGTCCCCGTATACCAGCACTTCAAGCTTTTTGCCTGTACGATCATAAAGCTCCTTCTGAAGTTCTCTGACAAATTTATCGCAATCCCTGGGAAACAATTTCACTGAGTCGTCATTTGTATAGTTGGATCCAAGCAAGCCGTACTCTTCATTGAAGCCTGCCCCATCCCTTATGGGTGAGCTGCATATCTCATCAAGCGAGATCACATTTGCACCGGCTTTTTCAAGGATATCCCGGTGAAGCTTTCTCGCATGAATGCTTGCCACTATCACTGTATTTGAAAAACTGAGAGCATCAAGGGGATTGTTGGCGAAATGTATTGAAACCTTTTCAGGATCTATGGATTTGTAGAGCTGCACATAATCAATGCCGGTAAAGGGGTGTCTGAATTCTCCGAAGACCTCGTAATACTCTTTTTCATCAAAGCTGTCGGAGGAGAGACTGTCGCTCTTGAGGTAAAAATCCATCGGATCGATTACCTGATTGCCTACTTCATCCGCGGGATAGGAGAGAAATACACGGACCCTTCCCCTTACGCCGTTTACTATTCCCCTGAGCAGCTGATGGAATCTGTTCCTGCTCAATATGGGGAAAATGACGGAGACATCACCTTCCGGTACCCTTCTTTTTACATCCTCAGATATATCGGAAAGGGTCACATAATTTCCCTGAGACCTTGCCAGGAGTGATTCCGTCACTCCTACTATATCCCTGTCCCTGATCACGAACGGATCCCTCTCATTTTCTGATGCGGCAACGATCGTATCGGAAATTATATTTATCAGATCTGCACCTTTAGTTATTACCGGCAGACGGATACCTCTGGAAGCTGCTCCAACATAGCGCATGATATCTTTCCTCCCAAAACGGGCATATTTTATAAAAACCAACTATATATTTTACCATGAAGTGCGTAAAGACGGGCAAGCGGTCGGCAAGCAATGGGCAAGCAATTGGCAAGCAGTCGCCCTTTAGAGGCGGGGGAATTGCGGCGTGGTGGATCATGCCGCGGTGAATTCGCGACTTTACAATAGTGAAGCTGCCGAAAAACCATCGGCGTGAGCTGTGGTGAAGCAATGGTGAAACGGTTGTAGGGGCAGAAAGAGATCAATGTCGCTGGGGAATCTGCATCGCTTCACATCGCGGAGAATTTGCAGCTTTTCAAGCTGCGGTGAATTACGGTGCAATGCACCGTGGGAAATTGGACCAAATTTATCTATTGAACCCAAATCACGTCATCCCCGTAT